>JBQCFB010000512.1:0-24239 GCA_051959715.1 Pseudolabrys sp. | reverse complement strand
GATGGTGGACCAGCTCAACGCCTTCGCCTCGGAAGTGACGCGTGTCGCTCGCGAAGTCGGCACCGAAGGCCGCCTCGGCGGCCAGGCCGAAGTGCCCGGCGTCGCCGGCACGTGGAAGGACCTGACCGACACCGTGAACGTGATGGCGGCGAACCTGACCGAGCAGGTGCGCGGCATCGTGAAGGTGGTGACCGCGGTCGCCAACGGCGACCTGAAGCAGAACCTCACCGTGAAGTCGAAGGGTGAGGTGGCCGCGCTCGCCGAGACCATCAACAACATGACCGAGACGCTGGCGACCTTCGCCGATCAGGTCACGACCGTCGCGCGCGAAGTGGGCGTCGAAGGCCGTCTTGGCGGGCAGGCCAACGTGCCCGGCGCCTCCGGCACCTGGAAGGACCTGACCGGCAACGTGAACCTGCTCGCCGCCAACCTGACCACCCAGGTCCGCGCCATCGCCGAAGTGGCGACCGCCGTGACCAAGGGCGACCTGACGCGGTCGATTCAGGTCGATGCGCGCGGCGAAGTGGCCGAGCTCAAGGACAACATCAATACGATGATCGACAACCTCCGTCTGACGACGGAGCGCAACACCGAGCAGGATTGGCTCAAGACGAACCTCGCCAAGTTCACCAACATGCTCCAGGGCCAGCGCGACCTCGGCACGGTCGGCAGGCTGCTGCTGACCGAGCTGACGCCGCTCGTCAACGCGCAGCAGAGCGTCATCTACCAGATGGAATCCGACAACGACGCGCGGCTGCAATTGCTGTCGTCCTATGCCGGCCTCGACGAAGGCGGCCATCCGCCGGCCCTCGGCCTCGGCCAGGGCCTGATCGGACAGTGCGCGCTCGACAAGCGCCGCATGCTGATCACCGACATTCCGAGCGAGGTCGTGCCGATCTCGTCGGCCCTGTTCAAGGCGCCGCCGCGCAACATCGTCGTGCTGCCGGTGCTGTTCGAGAACCAGGTCAAGGCGGTCATTGAGCTCGCCTCGATCGACGCCTTTACGCCGCTGCAACTGACCTTCCTCGAACAGCTTACTGCCTCGATCGGCATCGTGCTGAATTCGATCGAAGCGACGATGCAGACCGAAGGCTTCCTCAAGCAGTCGCAGCAGCTCGCCGCCGAGCTGCAATCGCAGCAGAAGGAACTGCAGCAGACCAACGAGCAGCTCGAGCAGAAGGCGCAGCAGCTCGCCGAACGTAACGTCGAAGTGGAGCGCAAGAATCAGGAGATCGAGCAGGCCCGCCGCGAACTCGAAGAAAAGGCGACCGAGCTCGCGCTCACCTCGAAATACAAGTCCGAGTTCCTCGCCAACATGTCGCACGAGCTGCGCACGCCGCTCAACTCGATCCTCATCCTGGGCCAGCAGCTCGGCGAGAACCCGGAAGGCAACCTGTCGCCGAAGCAGGTCGAATTCGCCCGCACCATCCATGGCGCCGGCACCGACCTCCTGAACCTCATCAGCGACATTCTCGACCTGTCCAAGATCGAATCGGGCACCGTCACCGTCGAAGCCGAGGACATCTTCTTCGGCGACCTGCTCGACGCGGTCGGCCGTCCGTTCCGCCACGAGGCGGATGCGCGCGACCTGTCGTTCGAGGTCAGCCTCGACGCGACGCTCGACCGCAGCATCATGACCGACTCCAAGCGCCTTCAGCAGGTGCTCAAGAACCTGTTGTCGAACGCCTTCAAGTTCACGTCGCGCGGCAGCGTGCAGTTGCGCGTCTCCCGCGCCGCCAGCGGCTGGAATCCGAACCATCCGGTGCTTGGGAAGGCAGAGGGCGTCGTCGCGTTCGAAGTCTCGGACAGCGGCATCGGCATTCCGCCGGAGAAGCAGAAGATCATCTTCGAAGCTTTCCAGCAGGCCGACGCCTCGACCAGCCGCAAATACGGCGGCACCGGCCTCGGCCTCGCCATCAGCCGCGAACTCGCGAGCCTGCTCGGCGGCGAAATCCAGCTCCGCTCGACGCCGGGCGTCGGCAGCGCCTTCACGCTCTACCTGCCGCTGCAATATGCCGGGTCGACGCTGGCGACGCGGACGGCCGGAGGGGCGGGTTCGCAGCCGGCCTCGCTGCCGATCCTGTTGCCGCCCGAACGCATCGTCGAGCAGATCCCCGACGACCGCCGCGAGCTCGAACCGGGCGACTCGATCCTGCTCATCGTCGAGGACGACCCGCACTACGGCCGCGTGCTCGCCGATCTCGCGCGGCGCAAGGGCTTCAAGGTGCTGGTCGCTTCGAACGGCGCACAGGCGATCGAACTCGCCAAGCAATATCAGCCGACCGCGGTGTCGCTCGACGTGTTCCTGCCCGACATGCTCGGCTGGAGCGTGCTCAGCCAGCTCAAGCAGAACCCGCTGACGCGGCACATCCCGGTGCAGATCGTCACGCAGGACGAGGACAAGCAGCACGGGCTTGCCCGCGGCGCCTTCTCCTTCGTCACCAAGCCGACGACGATGGAGGGCGTCGAGGAGGCGCTCGCCAGGATCAAGGAATACTCGACCCGCAAGCGGAAGCGCTTGCTCGTGGTCGAGGATAATCCGGCCGAGCAGTTGAGCATCGCCGAACTGCTCGGTCACACCGACATCGAGATCGAGGCGGCTCAGTCGGGCGAGGAGGCGCTGTCGGTGCTGCGGCGCGAACCGTTCGACTGCGTTGTGCTCGACCTCAGGCTGCCTGACATGAGCGGCTTCGAGGTTCTCGAGAAGCTGCACAAGGAAAGCCCGCTGTCCGACGTACCGGTGATCGTCTTCACCGGCCGCGAGCTGAGCGCCGAAGAGGACGCGCAACTGCACACGATGGCGCGCAGCATCGTCGTCAAGGGCGTCGAGTCACCCGAGCGTCTGCTCGACGAGACCGCGCTGTTCCTGCACCGCGTCGTCACGGAACTGCCGCCCGAGAAGCAGCGCATGCTGGAGCGGCTGAACTCGTCCGACGAAGACCTCGTCGGCCGGCAGGTGCTGCTCGTCGACGATGACGCCCGCAACATCTTCGCGCTGTCGAGCGTTCTCGAGCGGCACGGCATGCACGTGCTGACCGCGACGACCGGCCGCGAGGCGATCGAGCTGATCGAGGCGAACCCGCAGCTCTCGATCGTGCTCATGGACATCATGATGCCCGAGATGGACGGCTACGAGACGATCGAGCAGATCCGCGCGCGCAGCGCCTACCGGCGCCTGCCGATCGTCGCGCTCACCGCCAAGGCGATGAAGGGCGACCGCGAGAAGTGCCTGGAAGCCGGCGCATCCGACTATCTCGCCAAGCCCGTCAACACCGAGCAGCTCCTCACAGTGCTGCGCATGTGGCTGCACCGGTGATGGCCATGAACGGAGAAGAACAGGTCAACATCCTGCTCGTCGACGATCAGCCGGCGAAGCTCCTGAGCTATCAGGTCGTGCTGCGCGATCTCAACGAGAACCTGATCCAGGCTACCTCGGCGACCGAGGCGCTGCAGCTCCTCCTGAAGAACGAGGTGGCGGTCGTCCTGATCGACGTCTGCATGCCCGATCTCGACGGCTTCGAGCTCGCCGCCATGATCCGCGAGCATCCGCGGTTCCAGAAGACCGCCATCATCTTCATCTCGGCGGTGCTGCTGTCTGAAACCGACCTCCTGCGCGGCTACGAGATGGGCGCGGTCGACTACGTGCCGGTGCCGGTCGTTCCCGAGCTGCTGCGCGCCAAGGTCAAGGTGTTCGCCGAGCTCTACCGCAAGACCCGCCAGCTCGAGGCGCTGAACGCGCAACTCGAGACGCGCGTGCGGGAGCGCACCGCGGACTTGGAAGCCGCGGCCGAACGACTCCTGGAAAGCGAGAAGCGCCGCAACCTCGCCCTCGCCGCGGGTCAGATGGGCTCGTGGGACTGGGATCTCGTGAAAGGCGACTGGATGTGGGACGAGGGTCAGTGCGCCATCTTCGGCGTCGACCCGGCCAGCTTCGGCGTCACGCTCGAGACCGTCGCGCCCATGGTCGCGCCGGAGGATCTCGCCCGGCTCAAGGAGATGCTCGCCAATTTCTCCGGCGGCGCCGGTCAGTCGTTCCAGACCGAGTTCCGCGTGTTCCGTCCGGACGGCGAAACGCGCTGGTGCTTCGGCACGGCGACCCCGACCATCGATGCCTCGGGGCGTCTGACCCGCGTCAGCGGCGTCACCGTCGACATCACCGAGCGCAAGCAGGCGGAGGAGAAGCAACTCCTCCTCGCACGCGAAGTCGATCATCGCGCCCGCAATGCGCTCGCCGTGGTGCAGGCGATCGTGCGGCTGACCCGCTCCAGCACGAAGGAGGGCTACATCAAGTCGGTCGAAGGCCGCATCCACGCGCTGGCGCAGGCGCACACGCTTCTGTCGGAGAGCCGTTGGCAGGGCGCGGATGTCGGCCGGCTGGCGATGGAGGAGGTCGCTCCGTACTCCGGCGACAGTGCACGTGTCGCTTTCGACGGACTGGATCTCGCGCTGTCGCCCGAACGGTCGCAGAATCTCGCGCTCGTCTTGCACGAGCTCGCCACCAACTCGGCGAAGTACGGCGCGCTGTCGGTACCTGAAGGCCGACTCGCGATCCGCTGGGCGATCGAGGACGGCGCGCTCAATCTGCGCTGGGAAGAGACCGGCGGTCCGCCTGTCGTCGCGCCGCACGCGCACGGCTTCGGCACCAAGATCATCAATGCGAGCATTCGCGGCCAGGTCGGCGGAAATGTCGCATGGGATTGGCGGCCCTCGGGCCTACACTGCACGCTGCAGATTCCGCTGGGCGGCGAAGCGCCAGGCTGGTCTCCGCATCAGCAGCACCAGAACCTCATTCATCTCCCCAGCGGCTCGATGAAGCGCGTTCTGCTCGTCGAAGACGAGGCCATGATCGGCATCATGATGCGCGATCTGCTGGTCGGGTACGGCGTCTTCGTCGTTGGGCCCTGCTGCACGTTGCAGGAGGCGCTGTCAGAGGCGAAGGGCGATTTCGACTGTGCATTTCTCGATCTCAACCTGTCCGGCGAGTACGTGTATCCGCTGGCGAGCCAATTGGCGGAACGTGGCATCCCCTTCGCCTTCGTCACCGGCTATGGCGGCGAGAGCGTGGATCCCCGCTACGGCAACGCTCCGGTGTTGCAAAAGCCGATCACGCCGGAGAGCGTCGGGCTCGAGCTCGAGCGCATGCTCGGCGTCCCGGTCCGCCGCACCGACGCCGCGCAGCCGTCCGACGAGGCGCAGCAATCCCTGCGCACGGCGTGACCGTGCTCCGCACTGGTCCGGCGCCGGACATGCCGGCGCCGCGCGCACGGTCCGTTGCGCGATGAGCGCGTTCGCGGCGCCATGACCTCGGAATCCGACATCCTCGACTTCGCGGGCGCATCGTTTCGGTCGGTCTGGGCGCTCGAACTCCTGCTCATGCTGCGGGAGAGGCGCGAGCGCACCTGGGCCCCGGCCGAGATTCTCAGGGAACTTCGCTCGAGCCAGGTCGCCGTGGTCGAGGCCCTCAACAACCTCATCGTCGCCGGGCTGGTTGTCGAGGAGGAGGTTGAGCGCTACCGCTATAGCGCCACAGGGCGACTCGAGGAGGCTGTCGGCGCGCTCGCCAGCCTCTACGCGCTCAAGCCTGCCGTGGTCATGCGTCAGATCGTCAATTCGCCGAACAACGCCAAGCTGCAAATCCTGTCAGACGCCTTCAGGATCAAGGATGAGTAACCCGGTCGCAACGATCGTCTACTGCCTGTGCTTCGCCACCAGCGCGGGCTGCGGCGCGCTCCTCGTGCGCAGCTATGTCCGCACAAGGGCGAAGCTCCTGCTCTGGACCGCGGGTTGCTTCGTGCTGCTCGCGCTCAACAACTTCCTGGTCGTGCTCGACATGGTGTTCCTGCCGAACATCGACCTCCAGTTCGCGCGGCTGTCGGCGAACCTGGCGGCGCTCGCCGTGCTGATCTACGGCTTCGTCTGGGAGATCGACTGATGGCGACGTTCCTCTCCGGCATGATCACCGCGGGCTTCCTGATCGCGGCGCTGTTCTTCTTCCGCTTCTGGCGGCGCACCGGCGACTCGCTGTTCGCGATCTTCGGCATTTCCTTCCTGCTCTTCGCTGCGGGGCAGAGCATCTCGGTGTCGTTCGACTTCCTCCAGGACGACAGGAGCTGGGTCTACATCCTGCGCCTCGTCGGCTTCGGTCTTCTGCTGGCGGCGATTGCGCGCAAGAACATGGGCAGCAAAGGCCGGCTCTAGAGGGCGGTGGGACGGTTGGGCAGCGGTGTCGCCGCCGACCGTACTTGTCACGTCCGGCCGTGCTTGCCATGCTCCTGAGCCGCTTGCAGCACTGCCCGTTCACGAAGGCAGAACGCGGCCAATCAGGGGGAGGTGACTTGTGACCAGTTTCACGAAAGTGATCGGCCGCGCGCGGTCCGGGCTTGTGGCGTTCGCGCTCGCGGCGGCGTGCGTTTCGGCGTTTGCCATGCCGGCATCGGCGCAGCAGACCGTACGCATCGCGCTCCCGACCAAGACCTACTTCCCGACCATCATCGCCGAGACGGCGGTGCGCCAGAAGCTGTTCGAGAAGGAAGGGCTCAAGGCCGAGCTCACCGTCTATCGCGGCGGCGCCGAAGCCTTCGAGGCGGTCGCCGCGGGCGCAGCCGACATCACGCTTGGCTCCTGCGCCATCGTCGCCGCCGGCATCAACAAGGGCGTGAAGACCAAGGCGATCTCGGGCTCCGGCCTCGGCTACAACGGCTGGTTCCTGATGGTGAAGGCCGACTCCAAGATCCAGAACGTGTCGGAGCTCGCCGGCAAGAAGGTCGGCATCACCTCGGCCGGCTCGGCGTCCGACCTGCTGGCCAAGTGGACCGCGTCCGACAAGAAGGTGAGCTTCACCAGCGTGCCGCTCGGCGGCGGCGGCCTCGTGCCCAACCTGCTCTCGGGGAACGTCGAGGCGATCGTTCTGTACTCGCCGCTCTCCTTCAAAGTTCTCAAGGACAAGAGCGTGCGCGTGCTCGTCGACTTCGGCAAGGAAGTCCCGCAGCACCTGAGCGGCGTCTGGCTCGCTTCCGACAAGCTGATCGCCGAGAAGCCCGAAGTGATCCAGAAGATCAACAATGCGCTGTTCGGCGCCATGGCGTCGCTCAAGTCGAACCGCGCGGACGCGATCAAGCTGATCGCCGAGGTCGACGAGATCCCGCCGGACATCGCCGAAGCCGAGCTCGACGGCAACATCCTCAAGCTGTCGAGCACGGGCGAGATGAAGCCGGAATGGATCGACCGCGCGCTCGATCTCGCCAAGCTGATCGGCATGAAGGATCTCGCGCCGGCCTCGGAGATCTACACGACCAAGTTCAAGCCGGTTCCGACCAAGTGACGTCTTAAGCAGGGCGGCATGCGCGGCGCGTCGCTCATCATCCTTCGTCTCGCATTGCTCGCGGCGGTGCTTCTCCTGTGGGAAGCGCTGCCGCGGCTCGGCCTCGTCAATTCAATGCTGCTGCCGCCGCTGTCCGACGTGCTGGCGGCGCTCGGCCACATCCTCGGCCGCGCCGACGTGCACACGGCGCTCGGCGTCACCGCGGCCGAAGTGCTGGTCGCCTTCGTCATCGCCGTGCCGCTCGGCGCTGCGCTCGGCATCCTGTCGGCGGAGAACGCCTATTTCGGCGAGATTTTCAAGCCGATGCTGTTCTACGTGTTCAGCATCCCCAAATCGATCTTTTTGCCGATGTTCATTCTCGTCTTCGGCATCGGTTTCCCGCAGAAGGTCGCTTATGCGGCATTCTCGACCGTGTTCGTCGTCATCATGAGCGCCTCGGCGGCGGTCGAATCGGTGAAGGCCGAGCACCTTCTGGTGGCGCGCTCCTATGGCGCAACGCAGGCGCAGATCCTGCGCCGCGTCTATATCCCGAGCATGCTGCCGATCCTGCTCGAGGCTCTGCGCATCTCCATGATCTTCAACTTCACCGGCGTGATGATCGCCGAGATGTATGCCTCGCGTGTCGGCATCGGCCGCCTGATCGCCGACTGGGGCGAGAACTTCGAGATGACGAAGCTGCTCGCCGGCGTCATCCTGCTCGCCGCGGCGGCGATGGCCTTCAACGAGGCGGTGCGCTCTCTGGAGGCGCGATGCAGCACGTGGCGAACGTGAGCGGCGTGGCGACGGGCGCGAAGGCGGCGGTCGAGGTCTGCGGCCTGTCGCACGTCTATGCCGGCCGCGACGGCGCCGTGCCGGCACTCGAGAGCATCGACATCACCGTGCCGGCCGGACGCTTCGTCGTGATCGTCGGCCCGTCCGGCTGCGGCAAGACTTCGCTGCTGATGATGCTGGCCGGCCTGCGCGCGCAATCGAGCGGCACGATCCTCATCGACGGCCGCCCGATCGACAAGCCCGATCCGTCCCGCGTCGGCGTCGTGTTCCAGGAGGCGAGCCTCTATCCTTGGCTCACCGCGGTCGAGAACGTCGAAGTCCCCCTCGTGCTCAAGCACGCGCCGCGCGCCGAGCGCCGCGAACGCGCCGAAGCAATGCTCAAGCTGGTCGGCCTCGAAGGCTTCGGCTCGCGCCATCCGCATGAACTCTCCGGCGGCATGAAGCAGCGCGTCTCGATCGCCCGCGGCCTGGTGCAGGACCCTCCGGTTTTGTTGATGGACGAGCCTTTCGCCGCGCTCGACGAGCAGACGCGCATGACCATGGGTCACGAATTGCTGCGTATCTGGGGCGAGACGTCGAAGACCGTGGTGTTCATCACCCACAGCCTGACGGAAGCCGTCTACCTCGCCGACGAGGTGCTGGTGATGTCGGCGCGCCCCGGCCGCATCCTCGACCGCATCACGGTCGACCTGCCGCGGCCGCGCACCTACCAGATGATGGCGACCGAGGAGTTCGGGCGCCTGCGCGAGCGCATCTGGCAGCAGATCCGGACCGTGCCATGATCGCCAATATGAGCCGCCCATCGCCCCGCACCGTGCGCCGCCTGATCGGTCTGCTGATCCTGGTGCTGTGGGAGGCGATCCCGCGGCTCGGCATCCTGCCCGAACTGTTCATCCCGCCGCTGACCAAGACGCTGCACGTCCTGTGGCTCGACCGCGCCATCTACGCCGCCGCATTGCTCGTCACCGTGTATGAAGTCGCGATCGCCATGCTGATCGCCTGCGGCGTC
Organism: Pseudolabrys sp.; assembly: GCA_051959715.1. GTDB lineage: Bacteria > Pseudomonadota > Alphaproteobacteria > Rhizobiales > Xanthobacteraceae > Pseudolabrys. The sequence goes on along the minus strand of JBQCFB010000512.1, from coordinate 15,138 downwards.
GGTATCCTCCTCGGCAGCGTGGTCGGTGGCGTCGCCAGCGTGCGGCGGCTCATGCTGCCGATCTTCTCCAGCCTCTATGCGGTGCCGATCGTCATCCTCTATCCGGTGTTCACGGCTTGGTTCGGCATCGGCTCGGAATCCAAGATCGTCTTTGCGGGTGTGTACGGCTTCTTCCCGGTGATGCTGTCGACCGCGGCCGGCATCCGCACCATCGACGAGCAATATTTGCTCGCCGCGCGCAGCATGGGCGCAAGCCTGCCGCAACTCATCGCCCGCGTCGTCATCCCGGCCTCGATCCCGACCGTGCTCGCCGGCCTCCGCCTCGGCGGCGCTTTGACCATCATCGGCGTCGTCGTGTCGGAGATGCTGACCTCGGCTAACGGCATCGGCTATCTCGTCACCAAGAACCGCACCACGCTCGACAGCCCGCGGGTCTTTGCGGCGATCATCGTCATCCTGACGCTTTCCGTGGTTTACGACCTCGCCGTGCGGCTCATCGAGCGGCGCACGCTCGTGTGGCAGACGGCCGGCCGCCGTGCTACCGGCCCGCAGACGGCGCGCGCGGCGCTGCCGGCGCAAGCCGCAGCCTGATTTTCGTTCGGAGACACCCTATGGCCCAGAAGCTCTTTCCCACGACTGTCGTCGGCAGCTACCCGCAGCCGGACTGGCTGGTCGACCGCCAGATGCTGTCCAAGGTCGTGCCGCGCGTGCGCATGAAACAGATGTGGCGCATTCCCGAGCAGTACCTCGAACAGGCACAGGACGACGCGACGGTCGTCGCGATCCGCGACATGGAGCGCGCCGGGCTCGACGTCATCACCGACGGCGAAATGCGCCGGGAGAGCTATTCTAACCGTTTCGCCACCGCGCTCGAAGGCATCGACATCGACAATCCCGGCATGGTTCAGGCGCGCTCCGGTCAGACGCCGGTGCCGCGCGTCGTCGGCAGGCTCAGGCGCCGCGGGCCCGTCGAGGTGCGCGATATGGAGTTCCTGCGTCGTAACACGTCGCTGACGGCGAAGATCACGCTGCCGGGCCCGTTCACGATGAGCCAGCAGGCCAAGGACGAGTACTACAAGGACCCCGAAGCGATGGCGATGGATATGGCCGCTGCAGTCAACGAGGAGGTGCACGATCTCGTACGTGCCGGCGCCGACGTCATCCAGCTCGACGAGCCGTGGGTGCGCAATGATCCGGTCGCCGCGAAGCGTTACGCGATCAAGGCGATCAATCGCGCGCTGCAGGGCGTCAAGGTGCCGACCGTGGTGCACCTGTGCTTCGGCTATGCCGCCGTGGTGCCAGGCGACACCAAGCCGCAGTCCTACGCCTTCCTGGCCGAACTCGCAGATACTGTCGCTTCGACCATCTCGATGGAAAGCGCGCAGCCGAACATCGATCTCGGCGTACTCAAGGAGTTGGCGCCGAAGAACGTCATGCTCGGTGTGCTCGACTTATCGACGCCGGTCGTCGAGACGCCGGAGCTCGTTGCCCAGCGTATACGCCGCGGCCTCGAGCACGTTCCGGCGGACAAGCTCGTTCCGGCGCCGGACTGCGGCATGAAATACCTGACGCGCGAGGTCGCCTTCGGCAAGCTCAAGGCGATGGTCGAGGGCGCAGCGATCGTGCGCAAGGAATTGAGCTAGGCCGCGCCGCGTTCCTCCCTGCGGCTCAAGTCGCGGCCGGCGTAGAGCGCGTCGTAGTGGCGCCAGTCGGCCGAATGGTCGAGAGCCAGCACGCCCGCCACAGTGACGGCGTAGACCGCACATTTGAGATCGCGATCAGCGCCCGTCAGATTTTCTGCCGCCTCGCGCGCGGCATAGCCCACGTGATGGACGATCCGTGCGGGGAGGTCCTTCGCGGCGTCCAGTACAGCGCGGGCGGTGAAGGCGTGGTCAGCATGGTCGCTGGGGCTACGGGCGGCGTCGAGCTCCGGCACGTGCAGGTCCGGCACGAGGCCTTCGCTTTCGCCGACGATGAGCGCGCGCAACGTCGCGACCAGATCGCGCCAGCCGAAATAATCGGCGCTGCCGTCGATCGCGGTCATCGTGCCGATCGCACCCTCCGCCAGCCGCTTCAGCGATTGCGATCCCGTGGCGGCATAACCTGTTCCTTCCGGATTGCCGTCTGGCAGGCGCGCGAAATAAGCGACGGTGTTGCGGTACACGACGCGGCGGATGGCGTGCTTGGCGAAAACGGGAATGTCGGTGTGCCGCTCGGCGGGCGGCCTGCCGTCGCCGTCCGCCATGAAGCGGATCGCGAGCTCGGCGCCATTCTCGCGCGCCAGATAATAGGGATGTCTGCGGCCGCCAGTGCCGAGGCCGAGACCGGCATCGCCCGCCCTCACATGCACGAACACGCAGCGCGTCGCGGCGTCGGACACGTCGCGGTACGCGGCCGGCATCATGAAGAGCTGCCAGTCGTCCTCGTGCGGTGAGAAATAGAAAGCAACGCGTTTTGGAGTAGTCCCGGGCATGGTCGGCCTCACAGGCAAGGTCGGATATAAGAGCGGTTTACTTCCCACAATTCGTCGAGCAGCTTCACGGCCGCGTCGGTGGAATTGATCACCGGATCGATCAGCAACGCCTGCAGCGCGATCTCCTTCGATGCCCGGACGGCGGCCTCGACCGCCAGCGCCTGCACGTTGACCTGGATCGCGAGCAGCTTGGCGATCGCGTCGGGCAGGGGCCCGAGCGATACCGGATGGATGCCGGCGGCGTCGGCAATGACCGGGACCTCGACCGCCGCGTCGTCCGCGAGGTTGGGGATGGCGCCGCGATTGGGCACGATGCCGGACTCGAGCATGCGGTTTCTGTCGTGCAGCACACCGCCGATCGCCGCCGCGCCGCGCTCGCCGGACGGTGTCAGCCAGTCGGCCGGCGGGGCTTCCCCGGCAAGGACCCTTGCGATGGTGTCGGCAAACCAGGCGCGGCCGCGCTCGTCGCCGGCAAAGTCGTAGCCGTGCTCGCCGCCTTCCCAGCCATAGGCGAGATATTCGCCGAAATGGTCGTCGCTGCACGTCATCCAGCGGCCGAAGGCGCGGAATACCTGCCGCGTCAACGGCATGAAGGCGGGATCGAATGTCTTCTCCTTCTCGCGCAGCAGTGGATAGAGGTCTTCGCCGGTCGCCTTGTCGCGGATCTGCATCAGACACTGCGAATGATTCAGCCCCGCGCCCCAGACGTCGATGTCCTCGTATTTGCGGCCGAGCATATGCGCGACGTCGCCGTGGCTCATGAAGATGCCGTGGCAGAGACCGAGGGCCGCCACCTTCGTGTATTTGCCGAGCGCGTGGACGATGCGGTTCTCCGGATTGGAGAAATTGATGAACAGCGCTTGCGGGCACAGCGCATCGATGTCGCGGACGATGTCGAAGACGAGCGGCAGCGTGCGCAGTGTGAACATCAACCCGCCCGGGCCGCCGTTCTCGCCCAATGTGTGCCTGATGCCGTATTTGCGCGGCACCTCCCAGTCGAGTTTCCACAGCCGGTTGCGGTCGATCGCCGTCGAATTGATCACGAAACCGGCGCCATCGAGCGCGGCGCGGCGGTCGGTGGTCTGCTCGATCACGAGGCCCGCCTCCATCTTCGCGTTGAGCAGCTTTGCCAAGCTGGTCATGCGGCCGAGCGCGGCCGCGTCGATGTCGACCAAAGTCAGCGTGCTGCCGCGCAATTCGTCACTCGTGAACAAATCGCGCAGCATGCTGAGGCCGAAGGACATGCTACCGGCGCCGATGAAGACGATCTTGGTGGTGCGCGCCATCCTCAGGCCCCCGCTGTGGCGTGCAGCGTGTCAGCAACCGCGTTGATCTCGGTCATCGCCGTAATCAGCTCGGTATAGATGCGGTCGTCGATCGCCACGGTGCCGTAATTCGAATTCTCTCCGTCGAAGCGGCCTTCGGCCGGCTGATCCGCATGCTCGAACCAGTGGACGCCGACGACCTGCGGGTGTTGGAAGGCTGTCGTGGCGTAGCTGCGATAGGCCGCGGTGCGGTCCGCCTGCGTCGCAACGATCGGGCTCGCACCGCGCGTGTTCGGCAGCCGCGAGTCCGTGGCGCGGAACGAGAATTCGCCGATCAGGAGCGGCTTGCCGCAGCGCTCGTAGTTCGCCAGCGCCTGCGCCGGACTGGGGTCGTAGCAGTTGAAGGAGACGACGTCGCAATGCCGTGCCGCGGCCTCGACGACCTCCGGTCTGGGCGGATAGGCGAAACGGCTGCCGAGATTGAGGTGTTCCGGATCGGCGGCGCGCAGGGCTTCCGACGTCAGCGCGAAATAGCGCTCGGCGACCAAGGCTGTGAAGTCGTTCGCTTCGGTATCGGCGGGTGCGCCGTTGCGTCGGCGCGTCTCGCACCATTCTTGCGCGGCGCCGCGTCCCGGCGCGTCCGGTGCGAGATTGAGGAACAGCGTCAACAGGTCCTCGGGCCCGCGCCAGTCCGGGCCCCAGCGCAGTTCGTTGTCCATGAACCAGCCGAGGATGCGCGGCTCGTTCCGGCGCGCGGCGCATCGTTCACGTGCGCGCTGTTCGGCATGGGTCTTGAAGAGGGGATCGAACACGTCGGGAAACGCCTGCCGCGGCGCTCGACTGTCGGCATCGTTCTTCGCCCACGCGAACGACATGCCGAGATCGAGGTTCGGCGCGATGGCAAGCGTCGTTCCGGCGTCGGCCACGGCCTCGTCCGACCACGAGCCCAGCGTGTTGAAATGCCAGGAGGCGAGCCTTTGCGCCGCCGCGGCACGCCACGCCTGCGCGCCGCCGTACTTGAGCGCGCAGGCCTCGGCGTAGGGCGCGCGCCTGGTGTCCTGGATCTGGTCGGGGTCGAAGCTGACATTGTTGACGCCCGACGACAGGAAACGGCCGCCGTCGGGATCGACCAGCCATTGAACGCCGCAGTCGTCGGCGACGCGGAAACGTCCGTTCGCGCGGAACCGGCCGTCGGCCAACCCGCCCCAGCGCGTTCGTTCAGCCCGGCTGCCCATTACCACAGGGTGCCGCAGGGCGAGCGTCGGACCCTTGATTTGTCTCAATGTTTGGACGCCGTATTCCCAAGGCGCGGTCTGGCTGCTATCGCGCACCTACCGGCATCGAGGGCGAGGCAAGGGCGCGGAATGGCTGATCGCGGCGGCGGCAAGCGCGTCCTCCTGGCCGACATTGGCGGCACCAATGCGCGGTTCGCCGTACTGGATGGCGCGGAACTTGGGCCAGTGGCGCACATCCCGGCGGCGGAGCACGCGCTGTTCGCCGGCGCGCTCGGCGCGTACCTCGAGACGGCCGGCGGCCGCTTCGACGCCGCCGTGCTGGCGGTGGCCGGCGTCGTATCCGGCGAGCGCTGCGCGCTCACCAACAATCCATGGGTGGTCGACGCCGCCGAGCTACAGGCGGCGTTCGGGTTCTTGCACGTGCGCCTGATCAATGACTTCGAGGCGATCGCCTGGTCGCTGCCTCATTTTCCCGCGCAAGAACTGTTTCGCATTGGCGGCGGCGAGCCGGTCGCCGACGCGCCGCGCGCGGTGCTCGGTCCAGGCACGGGCTTGGGCGTCGCGGCGTACCTGCCGCAGGGCGGTGTGCTCAACAGCGAAGGCGGGCATGTCACGCTCGCCGCCGCCAGCCCGCGCGAGGATGCGGTCATCGCGCACCTTCGCTCGCGCTTTGGGCACGTCTCGGCGGAGCGCGCGCTGTCGGGTCCCGGCCTCGAGAACCTTTATCGCGCCATCGCCGCGCTCGACGGCGTCGCCGTGCCGGCGCGCGATGCCGCCGCGATCAGCCAGGCGGCGCGCCGGGGAGAATGCCCGGTCTGCCGCGCCGCGCTCGACATGTTTTGCGCGCTGCTCGGCGACGTCGCCGGCAATCTCGCACTCACCTTCGGCGCGCGCGGCGGCGTCTACATCGCTGGCGGCATCGTGCCGCGATTGAACGAGGAGCTCGTGCGGTCTGCCTTCCGCACGCGCTTCGAGGAGAAAGGGCGCATGCGCGCCTATGTCGAACCGATCCCGGTCAGCGTTGTCATGCATAAGGATCCGGCGTTCGTCGGACTGAAGGCCCTGGCGCAGGCCCTGTTCGCCTGACGACTCAGGCGTTGGCGGCCTTGCGCAGCGGCGCCGCGTTCGCTTCGAGCATGAAGCCGGCGAAGAAGTCCGAAAGCTCGGCCGTCGCGTCGAGCGGCAAGACGTGCGCGACGTATTGGTCGGGACGCACGATCACCATGCAGCCGCGCTTGCGGTCGATGCGGCGCATGTCGAAGATGTCGTTGCCGCTCTTGATATCCGGGCAGAACATCTTCTCGTAATCGCGCAGGCCGTAGCGGCCCTTCTGCGGCAGGAGCAGCGCGGGCATGGCTTCGACGCGAAGCTCGCGGTGACCCTGCTGAAACACGGCGCGCACATCGATCACGGAATCGATGTCGGCGGCGGCGGCCGTGAACCGGCGCACCGGCGATCGCGGTGAATCGGCAAAGTAACGGCACAGCGCGCGGATCGGTGCATTCGCGTCCGCCGGGTCGCTCGCATCGGCGAAGGCGAAGATGCGCCAGCGGCCGTCCGCCTTGACCGTGTGCCCGAGCTGCATGGGCTTGGCGTCGCCGAGCCTGATGATTGGCGCAGAATGGAAGCGCATGCCGATGGGGAAACCTTCGGCGAGACGCTGATGGCGTCCCTCGCCGCACAGCAGCGAAGGCGTGTAGCGCGCCGCCGTACCTGCGGTGTAGCGGCCGTGCCGGATGAAGTAGTCGCGGACCTGCTCCGGATCGGCGCCGCCTTTGTCCGAGCCCGCCGACGGTTTGCGCGGCGTCGCCAGCATATTGGCCCATTCGCGATCGAAATCGATCAGCTCTTTCGCAATGGCCTGGCGCTCCGCCGAATAGGTGTGCAGCAGCGAGGCGGGCGAACGGCCTTCGAGCACTGCCGCGAGCTTCCAGCCGAGATTGAACGCATCCTGCATCGAGACGTTCATGCCCTGGCCGGCCTTCGGGCTGTGCGTATGACAGGCGTCGCCGGCGATGAAGACGTGCGGCAGGCGCGTCGCCACGTCGGCCTCGGGCACGTCGTCGAACTTGTCGGTGAGGCGCTGGCCGATCTCGTAGACCGACCACCACGCTGTTTCTTTCACCTCGAGCTTGTACGGATGGAAGATTTTCTGTGCGGCGGCGATGAGCTGCTCGAGCGTGATGTTACGGCCGGCGACGCGCTCGGTCTCGTTGAGTTCGTCGAGCTCGACATAGATGCGGACGAGATAGCCGCCTTCACGCGGAATGAGAACGATGTTGCCGTTCTTGTCCGACTGGATCAGCCCCTTCATGCGAATGTCGGGGAAGTCGGTCACCGCCAGTACGTCCATCACGCCCCAGGCGTGATTGGCCGAGTCGCCGTGCAATGCGCGCCCGAGCGAGCGCCGCACATTGCTGCGTGCACCGTCGCAGCCGACCACATAGCGAGCCTTGAGGGTCTGCGTCTGCCCTTCGTGACCGGCGTCGACGCGCTCCAGTGTCACGTTTACTGGATGGTCGGCAGCCGACGTGTCGACCTTCAGATCGACGAGGCGGCGCGAATAGAATGGCTCGATCCGGTGCGACGAATTGCGCATGACGGTGAGATAGGCGTCGTGCACGCGAGCCTGGTTGAGGATGACGTGCGGGAATTCCGACAGTCCGTCCTCGACATCCTGGATTCGCCCGTGGCGCACGATCCGCTCCGGATGCGAAGCATCCGGCTTCCAGAACGTCGTCTCGTTGATCCAGTGCGCCTCTTTCAGGATGCGATCGGCGAAGCCAAAGGCCTCGAACATCTCGACCGTGCGGCAGGCGATGCCGTCGGCCTGGCCGAGCTGAAGCGGGCCGGGCTTCTGGTCGATGATGGCGAACCTGATGTCGGGGAACGCCGAGAGTTGCGTCGCGAGCGTCAGGCCGGCCGGCCCGCAGCCAACGATCAAGACGTCGAGCGTGTCGGGCAGGGCGTCGGAGCCAGCTTTCGCCGCGGCATCGGGCTCACGGATTTCCGGGTCGCCGGGCCTGAAACCGTTCAGATGGAACTGCATGGCCTTGTCTCCCTGGCGCCGAGGGCCTTGCCGCGCGTCGCGCCGGCGGTTATTCATCAGTATACTGATTAGTTAGTCAGTTTACTGACGAATAAGGCCGAGTCAATGCGCGGGTCCGGGCGCGCCGATCGGATAACGATTTTGGCCCGTCCGGGTGCCATGGTAAAGCATCGCAAATCCCGGGGATCGGACCTGCAATGCGCGAAGACGACCGACGGCTCTATGAAAAGCCCGGACATCTGATCCGCCGGCTGCAGCAGATATCGCTGGCGCTGTTCATGGACGAGACCAAGGACTTCGACGTCACGCCGGTGCAGTACTCGGCAATCCTGGCCATCCGCCTTCATCCCGGCATCGACCAGACAGCGCTGTGCAACATCGTCGCCATCGATCGGTCCACGATCGGCGACGTGGTCGGGCGCCTCGAACGCAAGAAGCTCATCAAGCGGATCCCCGGCGCCAAGGATCGCCGCACCCGGCTGCTCACCATCACGCCGGCGGGGCGCAAGCTGCTCGACGAGATCGAACCGGCGGTGCAGGCGACGCAGAAGCGCATCCTCGAGCCGCTCAACGTGAAGGAGCGGAAGCTTCTGGTCGAGATGCTGGAGAAGCTCGTGCACCTCAACAACGAGCACAGCCGGGCGCCCTTGAAGATCGGCGAGGAGAGGGCGGATCAGGCCTGAGACGGACCGAGCGAATTCGACGCCTGCTCCTTCGCCTCGAGATCGTCCAGCGCCGCGACCAAGGTCGAGACGCGATGTGCCGATGAGCGCCAGTCGGCAAGCCGTTGGTAATTATCGACCAGCCAGTTGAACGCGCTCTGTACGGTGACGAATGCGGCCGCCGTCTGCGTCAGCTCGCCGAGCGTCATTGCGCCGCTCAGGTATTTCGGCACGCACAGCACCCAGGCAACCACGGGCGCCAGCAGCGAGTTGCCGTGCGAGATGAGCGTCGTGCGCATGAGCTGCCAGCACAATTCGCGCCACCACAGCAGCGCGGCCTGCAGCTTGAGCGACAGTTCGGCGCGCCTCCCGTCGATGGCCGTGTGGCCCGGCGTCGCCGAAGGCGCGTCGCGAAAGGCGTCGGCCGCGGCCCTGAGCTCGGCGTCGGATTGGTTAAGCCGCTCGATTACCGCGGCAAGATGATGGCCGACCACGGTCATCAGCCCGGACATCAGCGTCGCATAGAGGATGACGCCGATCACCAGATAGCCGGGGATGGTCAGCACCCGGCCGAGCACGGGAATGTCGATGCTGCCGCCAACGGTCCACAGCACGCCGAAAAAGGTGAAGGCGGTGATGATCGACGAGAAGAACGCGAGCGCGAGATCGACCGGCGCATCGGTCGAGATGCGGACGTCGACGGCGATGCGGTATTCCGGGTTCTCGGTGCCGTGCATCAGCCCGCTGAGGCGGGCATAACGGTCATTGGCGAGCCACTTGCCGATGATGTGCCGCGTCAGCACCTCGCGCCAACCGCGCTGCGCCGTCATGCGGCCCCACACCGATGTGGCCGCGAGCACGATGCTGCCGGCAGCGAGCGGCACGAACAACTGGATCTGCACCCAGAGTGAATGCGCGTCGCGTCGCTCGAGCGCGTCGAAGAAATTGCGATTCCATAGGTTGAGCAACACCTGCACCAGAAGCTGGAGCAGAACGATGCCGATCATGAAGCTGCCGAGCGCAAGCACCGCGGGCCGGCGTGCGCGCCAAACCGCGCGCGTCGAGGCCCAGAACGGCTGCAGCTCTTCCCGCTGCTCGAAGGTCAGCCCGACCTGCCGGAATAATCGCATGGCCGCAGCCTAGGCAGCGCCCCCGGCGGGGCTTTGATCTTTGTCATCTTTCATGAGAAATAATGTTGGTAATTCAGCGTCTTACGGGACGACCACCACCGTGCAGGGGGCAAGGCTCGCCACTTTCTGCGACACGCTGCCCATCAGCAGCCGCGACAGCGGGCCGCGGCCGCGTCGCCCCAGCACGATGGCGTCGGCCTTCTCGCGGCGCGCCATGTCGAGGATGGCCTCGGCCGGATCGCCCCACTCGCAGCGCAGCGTTGCCGTGACGCCGGCGCGCCGCGCGCGCACGGCGGCACGCTTGAGGACACGGTCGGCCTGCGCCTGCAAATTTTTCGAGAGGTCGCCGCCGCGATCGGCGAGCTTGCGCAAATCCGCGCCGGTGACATTGCCGCCTATGGTGAGAACGGTGAGCGTTGCGGCGCTCGTTCCGGCAAGTTCGATCGCGGCGTCGAGCGCACGATTGCCGCCGTCAGAGCCGTCGGTCGCGACGAGGATGCGTTTCATGGAACGGTATCATGGAGCGACCTTGGCTGGAATCAAGCGTGTTTAGGCCGTCCGCCGCCGCCTGCGGCCGGCATCGGCGACCATGCGGGCCATAGCCTGTGTCGACGGCATGGTGCGGTCAGACTGTTCCTCGTCACGCGCCATGTTCTCGATGATCGACAGCAGCACCGCACGCGTCACCGCGATGTGCTCGCGTGCGACGCCTTCGACGGCAACGCGGTTCACATCCTCCGCGATAGGCACCAGCCGCTCCTTGAGCGCCCGGCCCCTGGCGGTGAGGAAGACATAGACCTTCTTGCGGTCCTTGCCGACCTGCCGACGCTCGACCAGGCCGAGCCGCTCCATCGCTTTGAGTGCGGTGAATGTCGTCGGCTCCATCACGCCCGCCTGCTCGGAGAGCTCGCGCTGCGTGATGCCGTCGCCCTCCCACAGGATGCGCAGGAACGACCAGTGACCGAACGAGACCTTGTGCTCGGCGAGGCGCACGCTGAGCGAGCGCACCAGCGCGCGCGCGGCGTCCTTGATGAGGTGGGCGAGGCGATCCTCGGGCACGGCCTCACGCCAGTGCTTGAGGATCGTGCGCGTGTCGGCGCGCTTCGGCGTCGTCATGGTACGGCGACCTGGTGCGCGAGCCCGATCTCCTTGCCCTCACGGGCCGAGGCCAGCATTGCGAGGCACACTTCCAGCGTCGCCATGGCCCAGGCGCCGTCGTGCAGCGTCGGCGTGCCGTTGACGACCGCGTCATAAAGTTCGTCGATCACCTCGGCGCGCGGCACGGCGGGCAGCGGCAGGGCGTCGAGCCGCGCGCCGGCCTCGTCATAGATGACGACGCCGTTCGGCAGTGGCCGCAGATCGGCGCGTTCGCACGAAACGATGATGGTGCCGAAATGCTGATGCGCCAGGTCCTGCGGGGCAGCGGGCGTCCAGTGCGCCCCCCCGTAATTGCGTGAGGCCTTGTGTGCGGCTTCCTCTTCGGCATCGGCGAAGCGGCGCCGCTCGCGCCGCGGATTGGCGGGTTTGGCCTGGCCCATCTCACCGATCCAACCTTGGAATTCGTCCGAGTCGAAGTGCCCGTAGCCGCTATAGGTGAGCGACGCGAAGGCGCCGTCGTCGAAGGTCATGAGCGCCGAATAGGCGCCTTCGGTCGGCCGCGCCGTGTCCCAGGCGCCCGCCTGCGCCCGCACACTGGTCACTCGTCCGCCTCCGAGCAGGCGCACGATATCGACCTGGTGCGGCGCCTGGTTGAACAGCGCGCCGCCGCCTTGCGCCGTGTCGAGCTCTTCAGGCCGCCGCGGCCGATAGAGAAAATCGGTGTAGTTGAGCGCCGAGATCATGCGCACGCGGCCATAGGCGCCGCTCGCGATCAGCGCGCGCGTGCGCAGGATCGGCGCGTCGAAGGAATGGCTGTGGCCGACGACGAGATGCACCTTCGCCTTGCGCGCGGCGGCGACGATCGCCTCCGCGTCGGAAAGTGTCAGCGCGATCGGCTTCTCGATGAGCAGGTGCTTGCCGCACGCGGCGGCGAGCGCCGCATGTCCGGCGTGGTGCTGGTGCGGCGTCGCGACATAGACGGCCTCGACCTGGGCGTCAGCGCACAGTTCTTCGACCGTGGCATAGCAGCGCCCGCCGAAGTCGCTCTCGAACCGCGCCCGGGCTTCGGGACGCGGGTCGGCAGCGGCGACAAGCTGCACGCGGCTGTCGCGCAGGAAGGTCGGCAGCATGACGCTGAAGGCGCGGCCCAATCCGGCGACGCCGATGCGCAGTCTGCGGGGAAGCGCCTGTTCCAAGGACTACCTTCCGGCTCGACAAGCGAACCATGGTCCATTACCGTCATTACTTAGATATCTAAGAATAAGCCCGCGAGCAATCGCAATGCTGCCGCGGGCGCGAAACGGCGAGGGACCACGATGACGCCCGAGGAAAACGACCTTCTCTGCCGCGTCGAAGGCGACGCGCCGATGGGTCAGATCATGCGCCGGCACTGGATCGCCGCGTGCCTGTCCGAGGAGGTGGCCGAGCCCGATGGCGCGCCGAAGCGCGTGCGCCTGCTCGGCGAGAATCTGGTCGTCTTCCGCGACTCCAAGGGCCGGCTCGGCGTGCTCGACGAGTTCTGCGCGCACCGCCGCGCCTCGCTCGTTTTTGCGCGCAACGAGGAATGCGGCCTGCGCTGCCTCTATCACGGCTGGAAGTTCGACGTCGAAGGCAACATCCTCGACATGGCCTCGGAACCCCCGGGCTCCAGCGTGCCGGAGCGCATCAAGCAGAAGGCCTATCCGGCGCGCGAGTGGGGCGGGTTCGTTTGGACCTATATGGGCCCGGCCGAGGAGATGCGCGATTTCGAGCCGCCGGCCTTCGCGCCGACGAAGGACGTGCGTGTCTCCGCCACCAAGGTGCGCGTGAAATGCAATTGGGCGCAGATCCTGGAAGGTCAGATCGACTCGGCGCATTCCTCGAGCCTGCATTCCTCCGACATGGTGCCGGCGCAGGTCGAAGGCGCGCAGGCGACCGACGTCAACTGGCTCCGCCCCTCGACCGACAAGGCGCCGCGCTTCCAGATCGAGCGCACGACCTACGGCTTCCGTTACGCCGCTGTCCGCCGCCCGATCAAGAACGAGGCGACGCACGACTACATCCGCACGACGGTCTATATCGCGCCCTATACGGCGCTGATCCCGCCGAACAACGTGCACAACGTCGCCACGCTGCTCACGCCTGAGGACGACGAGACTACGATTTTCTATTTCATCGCCTGGAACGGTGCCGACAAGCCGGGTATCGACGCCGACACCTGGCGCAAGTTCAACGTGCTCCAGTGGGGCGTCGACGTCGACGAGAACTTCGACGGTGTGCGCAATGCGCAGAACCTGTACCAGCAGGATCGCGCGAAGATGAAGGACGGGAATTTCACCGGCATCGCCGGCATCCCAACCCAGGACATTGCCATGTGGGAAGGCATGGGGCCGATCACCGACCGTTCCGCCGAGCGCCTTGGCGCCAGCGACGTCGCGGTCGCTGCGTTCCGCCGTCTGATGGTGGAGGCGGCGCGCGCCATGCGCGACACAGGCAAGGCGATCGGTACCGGACAACCGCATGTCGCTCACGCTACGATCTCGTCGTTCGAGGGCGTGGTGCCGAAGACCGTGAACTGGCGCAGCCTCGGCGGCGGCAGCGAATCGACCACGCAGGAGGTGCACGTCACGGCGGCGGAGTGACGCTTCGCAGGGACTTGGCTACAGTCTGACAATCAATGGCGTTCAAAAAAGCCTAAGGGGAGGACACATGAAGACGACAACCTTGGCGCTCGCTCTCGCGGCGCTGATCGGTACCGCGCAAATCGCGTCGGCCGAAGACACCCTCAAGCTCGCGGTCGGCCAGCGCGGCAACTGGGACACCTCGGTGTCCGAGGTCGGCCAGCGCGCCGGCATCTTCAAGAAGCACGGGCTTACGCTCGACATCGTCTACACCAACGGCTCCGGCGAGACGCAGCAGGCCGTGATTTCCGGCAGCGTCGACATCGGCTGTTCGACAGGCGTCATGGGCGTGCTGGCGGCCTATTCCAAGGGCGCGCCGGTGCGCGTGATCAGCGCTGAGACGACCGGCGCGGGTGACCTCTACTGGTACGTGAAGAAGGAGTCGCCGATCAAGTCGATCCAGGACGCCAACGGCCACACCATCGCCTATTCGACCAACGGCTCCTCGACCAACGGCGTCGTGCTCGCCTTCATCCAGCAGTACAAGCTCGACAAGGCGAAGGCGGTGGCGATGGGCGGTCCGTCCGCCAACATCACCGCGGTGATGACCGGGCAGGTCGACATCGGCTGGGCGGCGCCGCCCTTCGGCCTCGACCAACTCGACAAGGGCGACATCCGCATGATCGCCACCGGCAACGACGCCGCGGTGTTCAAGGGCCAGACGGTGCGGCTCAACATCGTCAACGCCAACTATCTCAAGGCGCACGAGGACGTGGTGAAGCGCTACATGGCGGCGTACCGCGAGACGGTGCACTACATGTACAACGATCCGAAGGCGCTCGAAGTCTATTCGAGCTGGCTGAACATCAGCCTGGCCAAGGCCAAGCGCACGCGCGACGACTTCTTCAAGTCGCCGGCGATCGAGCCGGATACGATCGTCGGCCTCGACCAGATCGTGAAGGATGCGGTCGACCTGAAGTTCACGGCGAAGCCCCTGACCAAGGAGCAGCTCGCCGACCTGATCCGCATTCCGCCGCGCTGAAGCGCTGCCGCTGCGACGTTACGACCGGCCGTCAGCCCCGCTGGCGGCCGGTTTTTCTTTGCACCTCTATCGGCTGCGGCGACACCGCCATGCGCGCACGGCGGATTGTCAGGCGTCGCGCTGCTGGCGATGATAGCCGCGACAGGCGCCGCAGCGCGTTCGACGGCGTGAAAAGACTGCGAGGGAGGGATTTGCCATGCTTCGGTTGCTCGGTGTGCTGATCTTTGGCCTGGCCGCGACGGCAGTCGTGCAGGCGCAGCAATATCCGGATCATCCGGTCCGCGTGCTCGTCGGCTATGCAGCCGGCAGCGGCCCCGACATCCAGGCGCGCACCGTGTCGCACCAGCTTGCCGAAAGCCTGCACCAGTCCTTCGTGGTCGAGAACCGCACCGGGGCCACCGGCACCATCGCCGCGCGCGCCGTCGCGACCGCGGCCGGCGACGGCTACACCTTGCTGTTTTCGTCGTCCTCGATCGCGCCGACGCCGTACATCTACAAGTCGCTCGGCTATGACGTGCTGACCGATCTCAAGCCGATCGCGACCATCGGCGAGCTCGACGGCATCTTCATGCTGGTCGACTCCA
>JBQCFB010000511.1:0-2073 GCA_051959715.1 Pseudolabrys sp. | reverse complement strand
CCAGGGCGAACCTTCACGCCGCATGGGGCACCTCCTCGGCGCGCGCGGCCTGCCCCTGGAAGTAGCGGGTGTAGATGGTCTCGAGGCTCGGCCGGTCGAGCGAGAGCTGATGCAGGCGGCCGCCGGCGGCGACCACGATCGCCGCGGCGTCGCCGCGCATGTCGCGGTCGCAGGTGACGCGCCAGCGCCCTGCGGCCGGCTCCGACACGCTGCGCACACCGGGGAACGCGGCAAGGCGCCTGGCGATGCCGTCGCCACCGTCGGCCTCGACCTCGACGACATAGCCGCCGCCGAGCACCTCGCGGCCGAGCGCGTCGACCGTGCCCATGAGCGCGATCTGCCCGCGATTGAACAGCGCGACGCGGTCGCACACGCTCTGCACGCGGTCGAGGAGATGCGAGGACAGGATGATGGTCACGCCCTGCGCCTTGAGCGAGCGGATCAGGTCGAGCAGGTCGACGCTCGCCTGCGGGTCGAGGCCGTTGGTCGGCTCGTCGAGGATGGCGATACGCGCGTCCTTCATCACGATTTCGGCGACGCCGAGCCGCTGCCGCATGCCGCGCGAGAAGGTGCCGACGCGTCTGTTCGCCACCGCGACAAGACCGACGCGCTCGAGCGCGGCGGCGATGCGCTTCTTCCGGTCGGCGAGCGGGAAGCCCATCAGCCGGCCGGTGTAGTGAAGATTATCGGCGGCGGAGATGTTGTCGTAGAAGCCGACCGTGTCCGGCAGGTAGCCGATCAGCCGCTTCACCGCCAAGGGCTCGCGCATCGGATCGTGGCCGAAGACGCGCGCCTTGCCCGCGCTGATCTCGGACAGGCCGAGCAGCATCAGGATCGTCGTGGTCTTGCCGGCGCCGTTCGGACCGAGCACGCCGAAGATTTCGCCGGCGCCGACCGTGAAGCTGACGTCGCGCACGGCGTAAGTCTCGCCGTATCGCCTGGTGAGGCTCTGCGCCTCGACGACGTTGTTGCTCATCGCCGGCCGAACCTGGCGACGGCGCCGACCATGATGAGGAGCGCCGCGCCGATGATGCCGACGCCGGCAATGCCCCATACGGTCGCGGTGGTGACGGTGACGCGGAAGTTGGCGTTGCCGGTCTCGCCCTTGGCCTTCGCGGTCATGCCGGTGACGTAGTCGCCGGCGATGGCCTTGTCCGATGGCGTGATCAGCGCCTGCACTTCCTTCTTCTCGTTCGGCGCGATGCGCGGCAGCGTCTTCGGGTTGAACTCGATCTTCCAGCCGTCGGGCGCGTTGCCGGACAGCGTCACGTTCTCGGCCGGCGCGGTGCCGGTATTCGCGACGATGACGGGGATCGCCGACTGGCGGCCGGCGGTCGCGTGCGCGGAGAGAAGACCCTGGCGGCCGGCGATGGCGAGCTTGGGCTCGCCGGTGATGTCGAGCGCGACCTTCGCCTGCGCCTTGGCCCCGTCGGCGGCGACATGCACCGTCACCGGATAGTGTCCGGCGTCGACCGTCGACGGCGGCGAGACTTTCAGCTTCACGTCCTTGGTCTTGCCGGCGTCGACCGGCAGCGCGGTCAGCTGCTGACTGCCATATTGCTCGGTGAAGGTGGTGTCGAAGTTCGGCGGCACGTCGGCGGCAAGCGAGACCAGAGCCTTCTTGCCGCTGTCGTTCTTGATGTGCAGCGTGAATTCGAAGTCGGACGACGAGGCGCCGCGCAATTCGGGCAGGTCGGTGGTCAGCGCGAGCTTCGGCGGCAGCTCCTTGGCGAGCGTCACCTGAACCGGCAGCGACACCTGCTGCCCCTGCCCTTGCGCGCTGACGGTGAGCGTCTGCGTGCCGGCGGCGGCATCCTTCGGCACGTCGAGGCGCAGGTCGAGCGAGACGCTGTCGTCGGTCGCCGGCATCGCCGCCGCGACCGGCTGGCCGCCGCCGAGGAGCGTCGCCGTCCAGCCTTTCGGCACGCCGGTGACGGAAAGGTTCAGCCGCTCCGGCGCGAGGCCGTAATTGCGCAGCTTGAGGTTGACCGTGGTGGTGGTGCCCGCCTGCACGCTGAGCGCCGGGTAGTCGCTCATCAGATAGAGCCCTTTGACATCGGGCTTCGTGACCTG
>JBQCFB010000510.1:0-3393 GCA_051959715.1 Pseudolabrys sp. | reverse complement strand
GAGGACGACAAGCCGGCGCTGAAGATCGCGCACGCCGGCATCCAGTACGATGACGTCTATTTCGCCTATCGGGCCGAGGAGCCGGTGCTGCGCGGCCTCAGCCTCACCGCGGAGCCGGGCAAGGTGACCGCGCTGGTCGGCCCTTCCGGCGGCGGCAAATCGACCGTCCTCAATCTCCTGCTGCGCTTCTACCAGGCTGACCGCGGCACCATCGCGATCGACGGGCAGAACATCGACGCCGTGTCGCGCACCTCGCTGCGGCGGGCGATCGGCTATGTCGGCCAGCACGTCTTCCTGTTTCGCGGCACGATCCGCGACAACATCGCCTTCGGCAAGCCGGGCGCGACCGAGGCTGAAATCGTAGCTGCCGCCAAGGCCGCCTTCGCGCACGATTTCATCCAGACGTTTCCGCAAGGCTACGACACGCCGGTCGGCGAGCACGGCCTGCAACTCTCGGGGGGCCAGCGCCAGCGCATCGCCATCGCCCGTGCGCTGATCAAGGACGCGCCGGTCATCCTGCTCGACGAGGCGACCGCCGCGCTCGATTCCGAATCCGAGCGGCAGGTGCAGGAGGCGCTCGACCGCCTGACGCAAGGGCGCACCACGATCGTGATCGCGCACCGCCTGCATACGATCACGCACGCGGACCGCATCCACGTCGTCGAGAACGGCATCGTGGTGGAATCGGGCGTGCACGACGAGCTTTTGCGCCGCGACGGACGCTACGCCTCGTTCTACCGCATGCAGTTCAAGAACCAGGACGTTGCGGACCAGGTGATCGCGCTCGCTTCGGCGAAGTAGCGGTTCAACGCGCCGCCGACAGCACCAACCCGCCGATCAGCGCCGCCATGACCGTGTACTTCGTGGCGTAATAGGCGGTCCGGTTCCAGTTTTTCATCTTGCGGCTGAGATCGTGCAGCTCGAAGAGATAGCTGAACACGACATTGAGGCCGCCGACCTTTTCGCCTTCCACGTTCGGCGACTGCGATATCTTGACGACGTGGGTGTTCACCGCGTGATTGATGCGGCGCATGACGCCGTTGTTCATCGGCCGCTCGACGTCGCAGAAGAAGATGATGCGGTCTGTGTCGGTCCTGTTTTCGGCCCAGTGGATGAAGGTCTCGTCGAAGACGAAGCCCTTTCCGTCGTAATAGCTGCACGTGACGCCGTCGACGACGATTCGGCAGTCCTCCGAATTCGGCGTCACCAGACCGAGGTGGTAGCGCAGCGAGCCGGCAAACGGATCGCGGTGGCCGCCCAGCCTGGCGCCCGCCGGCAGGACGGTGAACATCGCGCCCTTGATCGACGGGATCGACTGCACCAGCGCGACCGTCTTTGGGCAGAGCGCCTGCGCAGACGGCAGCACGTCGTCGTACCATTTCAGGTAGAAGCGCTTCCAGCCACTCTTGAAGAACGAGTAGAAGCCCCAGTCATTGTTCGCGGTGGCCGCGCGGATGCGCCCCTCGTCGAACAGCCGGACGGCTTCCTCGCGGATCGTCTGCCAGTTGTCGCTGATCGTCTTCAGCTCAGGAAATGTCTCAACCGGCACCACCGGCTTGTTCGGCACGCCCGAGAACATGTAGAGCAGCACGTTGTAGGGCGCGAGAAACGTCGAATGATCGACGAGCTGCCGACGCAGGACCAGTCGCTCGCGGCCCCGGAAGTGAATGTAAATTGCAGAAGCAGCGAGGACGTACAGCACCAGAAGTTGCGGCGCAATCAAATTGATCATTGTCAAGAACTCACGCTCGTGACCCGAACAATTTATACAAATCAGAATGCGGCCGGCAACGGCATTGGCTGGCCGGATGGCGGGAACCCAGCCCCGTTGACGGAGCCGCCACTCTCCTGTTAACCCCAGCCCGCTTCTGCAAAATCCGGCTCGAGACGACGCCGGGTCGCCATCCGTAACAACACTCCATAAACGGCCAATCTCATGACCGACGCCCGCTATGTCATTCCGCCGCCGCCGCAAGCGACCATCGCCGTCGCCGGCACGGACAAGACCTTCCCCGTCCGCCGCATCTGGTGCGTCGGCCGCAATTACGTCGAGCACATCCGGGAAATGGGCCAGGACGAGCGCCTGCCGCCGTTCTATTTCGCCAAGCCGGCCGACGCGATCGTGGCCGACGGTGGCACCGTGCCCTACCCGTCTTTGACCAAGGACATGCACCACGAGGTCGAGCTCGTCGTCGCGCTGAAGTCGGGCGGCCGCAACATACCGGTCGCGAAGGCCAATGACTGCATTTACGGCTACGCCGTGGGCATCGACCTGACCCGCCGCGACCTGCAGATCGCCTCGCGCGACCTCAAGCGGCCGTGGGAGATCGGCAAGGCCTTCGATCACTCCGCGCCGTGCGGCGCGCTGGTGCCGGCCGAGAAGATCGGCCATCCGAACAAGGGCTACGTCCGGCTCAAGTGCAACGGCAAGGTCCGCCAGGACGGCGACCTCAACCAGCTCATCTGGAACGTGCCGGAGATCATCGCCAACCTCTCGGAGATGGTCGCGCTCGAACCGGGAGACATCATCATGACCGGTACGCCCGCCGGCGTGGCGGCGACCGTCGCCGGCGACAAGCTCGAATGCGAGATCGAGGGCGTCGGCAAGCTGGCCGTCACCATCGGCCAGCCGCTGAAGTAGGCGCGATAGCCGACATAGAAGGGCGCGCCGGGCCTCCGGCGGGCCCTTTTTCGTCGGCGGCCGCCGAGACCGGATGGCGTTATGGAACCCGGCCGGGCCCGTCCCGTTAACGTGCGGTTAACGATCCGGCCGCAAGGTTCAACCGCCGGCTTCGCGCTTTCGAGGGACAAAACCCATGGGCCAAGCCTTCCGACCCGACCGGTTTGCGACCATTCCCGCACCGGAGAACATGGCGGCCTGGGTCATGACCTACGCCCCCGCCTCCGACGCCGAGGCGCTGAAGCTCCTTCGCGGCCGCTTCCCCGACTGCCCGCTGAGCCTGCGCGTCGCCGCGCTCGATTACCTCATGCGCCGCCGCCCCGCAGCCCGCGCCGGACGAACCGGCGCCGAATAATCCTCTCCGCGATTTCGCAGCGAGGACTGCGCCCGACGGAGCGCAGCCGCTAGACTTTGCGCCGAGGCGAATCAGTCGCCGACGGCGGGCCGCGGATCCATGAAAGTCGTCATCCTTGCCGGCGGGCTCGGCACCCGAATTTCCGAAGAGAGCTATCTGCGCCCCAAGCCGATGGTCGAGATCGGAGGCCGTCCGATCCTCTGGCACATCATGAAGATTTATTCGGCCCACGGCGCCAACGACTTCGTGATCTGCTGCGGCTACAAGGGCTACGTCATCAAGGAGTACTTCGCGAACTATTTCCTGCACATGTCCGACGTCACCTTCGACATGTCCGATAATTCGATGATCGTGCACC
>JBQCFB010000509.1:0-6003 GCA_051959715.1 Pseudolabrys sp. | reverse complement strand
ACTTCCTCATCGCCGTCATCGGCCTGTTCGGCATCGGCGAGATCCTGCTGACGATGGAGGAGGGGCTGAGCTTCCGCGGCAACGCCGCCAAGCTCAACATGAAAGTCGTGCTGCACACCTGGGCGAAGCTGCCGCGCTACTGGCTCCTGTCGTTGCGCTCGTGCCTGATCGGCTGCTGGATGGGCATCAGCCCGGCCGGCGCGACGCCGGCGTCCTTCATGAGCTACGGCATCGCCAAGCGCATCTCCAAGCGCGGGCATCTGTTCGGCACTGGCGAGATCGAGGGCGTGGTCGCGCCGGAGACCGCCGCGCATGCCGCGGGCACCTCGGCGCTGCTGCCGATGATCTCGCTCGGCGTGCCGGGTTCGCCGACCGCGGCGGTGCTGCTCGGCGGCCTCCTGATCTGGGGCCTGCAGCCCGGGCCGCTGCTGTTCACCGAGCAGAAGGACTTCGTCTGGGGCCTGATCGCGTCCATGTACATGGGCAACGTCGTCGGCCTCATCATCGTGCTGACCTGCGTGCCGCTGTTCGCCGCGATCCTGCGCATTCCGTTCAGCGTGATCGCGCCGATCATCCTCGTGTTCTGCGCCATCGGCGCCTACACGGTGCACAACAACACGTTCGACGTGGTGATGATGGTGGTGTTCGGCGTCGCCGGCTTCTTCATGAAGAAGACGAACTATCCGCTGGCGCCGATGGTGCTCGCCATCGTGCTCGGCGACAAGGCGGAGGAGGGCTTCAGGCAATCGCTGCTCGCGTCGCAGGGAAGCCTGAGCATCTTCTGGTCGACGCCGCTTGTCTCGACCATCATGGCGCTCGGCCTGATCGCGCTGTTCTGGCCGCTGATCCAGAACACGTTCACCAAGCTGCGCGCGTCGATGAGCGGTCTCAAGCCGGCGCAGTAACCTTCGACAATTGAAAAAATAGCAATGACAGGCGCACTTCGGTGCGCCTGTTTTTTTGTTTGCGCCCCAACGAATACAACCTGCGGACGTCGTGAATAAAGCCGTCGGCATTTACGCGTAATTTATGAGCCAAACGGTGCCACCGTGCCGTATGAGAGACATTAACCCGGCATTTAGACCGGGTTTATGCAGCAAGCATCGTCTCTTAGGAGGAGCGTGATGACTTTCGTAGCGGGATCGGCGAGCGCGGCGCGCGCGTCGGAGGGCACGCGGTGGGGTCAATTGGTGTTCGGCATCATCTGCATGGTGATGATCGCGAACCTGCAATACGGGTGGACGCTGTTCGTCAATCCGATCGACCAGAAATACCATTGGGGCAGGGCGGCGATCCAGGTCGCCTTCACCATCTTCGTTCTGACCGAGACCTGGCTGGTGCCCATCGAGGGCTACCTGATCGACAAGTTCGGTCCCAAGGTCATGGTCTGCGGCTCGGGCGTGCTGGTCGCAATCGCCTGGGTGATGAACTCGATGGCAAGCACGCTGACGATGCTCTACGTCGCGGCCGCCATCGGCGGCATCGGCGCCGGCGTCATTTACGGCGCTTCCGTCGGTAACGCGCTGAAGTGGTTTCCGGACCGCCGCGGTCTCGCCGCCGGCCTGACCGCAGCCGGGTTCGGCGCGGGCTCTGCGCTCACCGTCATCCCGATCGCCAACATGATCTCCTCAAGCGGTTATGAATCGGCGTTCCTGTGGTTCGGCCTCGGTCAGGGCGTCGTCGTCGTCGTCGTGTCGCTGTTGCTGCGCGCGCCGCAGCAAGGTGAGGTGCCTGCGCCGGCCGCGCCGGCCGTGCAGCAGACGCGCCGCGACTACGGTCCGGCGGAAGTGCTCAAAACGCCGGTCTTCTGGGTCATGTACCTGATGTTCGTGATGGTCGGCGCCGGCGGCCTCATGGCGACCGCGCAGCTCGCGCCGATCGCCAAGGACTTCAAGGTCGACGGCATCGCCGTGTCGATCCTCGGCCTGACCCTGCCGGCGCTGACCTTCGCGCTGTCGATCGACCGCGTGCTCAACGGCGTCTGCCGGCCGTTCTTCGGCTGGGTCTCGGACAATATCGGCCGCGAGAACACGATGTTCGTCGCCTTCCTGCTCGAAGGCATCGGCATTTACGCGCTGTTCTATCTCGCATCGAACCCGCTCTACTTCGTGATCCTGTCGGGCCTCGTGTTCTTCGCCTGGGGCGAGATCTACTCGCTGTTCCCGGCGA
Source organism: Pseudolabrys sp. (assembly GCA_051959715.1). Classification (GTDB taxonomy): domain Bacteria; phylum Pseudomonadota; class Alphaproteobacteria; order Rhizobiales; family Xanthobacteraceae; genus Pseudolabrys. The sequence continues at coordinate 3,834 of JBQCFB010000509.1, read as the reverse complement.
CCTGCACGGACATCTACGGCCGCAAGTTCGCGACGACGAATTACGGCCTGCTCTACACCGCCAAGGGGACGGCGGCGCTGCTCGTGCCGCTCGCCAACGTGCTGACGTCGGCGACCGGGAGCTGGCACGCCGTGTTCCTGGTCGCGGCGGCGCTCAACATCATCGCCGCCGTCATGGCGCTGGCGCTGCTCAAGCCCATGCGCATCAGGACCATGGCGAAAGGCTGATCGCCGAGACCGGTCTGCAACAAGAGCCTCCCGGGCGCGTTGCCGCCCGGGCGGCTTTTGACTGAGGGGCCGCCGCGCGCGATACTCCGGGGCGTTCCGGCACGTCTTATATTGCGCCGCAATATTATATTCTAAGTCTCTGTTGCGACGCACCAATTCTGTCAAAAAGTGTCCCGAACCACGCAATCTTCGTTGCGTGGATGTCCCCCTCTGGCATATTGTATACCAGCATGACCGATCGAGAGCCTACCGACCGCACCCGCGGTTCGTCGACCTTTGGTGCCGCGGCTGAATCCGCGCCGGGCGCGCATCCTGCGCTCGAGCCGTTCGAAACCGGCGTCAGCTTCAAGCACAAGGCCTACGTGGCGCTGAAGAACGCCATCGTCGCGATGGACGTCTATCACAGCCGCGACGAGATCCGGCTCGATGAGCGCAAGCTGGCGCAGGACTTCGGCATCAGCCGCACGCCGGTGCGCGAGGCGATGGCGCAGCTCGAGAGCGAGGGCTTCGTGCGCTCGGTGCCGCGGCGCGGCATCTACGTTGTGCGCAAGACCAAGCGCGAGGTGATCGAGATGATCACCGCCTGGGCCGCGCTCGAGAGCATGGCGGCGCGGCTGACCACGCAGAACGCGTCCGACGACGAGATCGCGGGGCTGCGCAAGATGTTCGCCGCCTTCATCGACGGCAAGCTGCGCGCGCATCTCGACGAATACTCCGACGCCAACATCGAATTCCACCAGAGCATCATCAGCCTGAGCAAGAACCAGGTGCTGATCGACCTGGCCGCCAACCTGTTCCTGCACATGCGCATGATCCGCCGCACGACCATCGGCGAGAAGGATCGCGCCGACCGTTCGATCAAGGATCACATGGCCATCATCGAGGCGATCGAGGCGCGCGATACGGAGCGCGCCGAGGACCTCGTGCGTGTGCACGCGCTCGGCCTTGCCGAGCATGTCGCCAAGTTTGCCGATTATCTCGACTAGGAAGTCCGCGAGGGGACGTCAGGGAGTTGTCCATGAGTGATGCAGCATTGAAAGCCAAGCCGGATGCGGCCGCGGCGGACGAGCAGAACCTGACCGACGGGTTCAATCTCATCATCGAGTCGCTCAAGCTCAACGGGGTGAAGACCCTGTATGCGGTGCCGGGCATTCCGATCACCGACTTCCTGCGCATGTCGCAGGCGGAAGGTTTGCGCGTGCTGTCGTTCCGCCACGAGCAGAACGCCGGCTACGCCGCCTCGATCGCCGGCTACCTCACCAAGCAGCCGGGCGTCTGCGTGACGGTGTCGGCGCCGGGCTTCCTCAACGGCCTGACCGCGCTTGCGCACGCCACCACCAACTGCTTCCCGATGATCCTCATCTCCGGCTCGTCCGAGCGCGAGGTCGTCGACCTCCAGCAGGGCGACTATGAGGAGATGGACCAGCTCGCCATCGCCAAGCCGCTCTGCAAGGCCGCCTATCGCGTCCTGCACGCCGAGGACATCGGCATCGGCATCGCCCGCGCCATCCGTGCCGCGGTCTCGGGCCGTCCGGGCGGCGTCTATCTCGACCTGCCGGCCAAGCTGTTCGGCCAGGTCGTCTCCGCCGACAAGGCCAAGCTGGTAAAGGTGATCGACGCGGCTCCGGCGCAGATCCCGTCGCCTGATTCGGTCAAGCGCGCCCTCGACGTGCTCAAGAGCGCGAAGCGCCCGCTCATTATCCTCGGCAAGGGCGCGGCCTATGCGCAGGCCGACGACGCTATCCGCTCATTCGTCGAGAAGAGCGGCGTGCCGTTCCTGCCGATGAGCATGGGCAAGGGCTTGCTCCCGGACACGCATCCCCAGTGCGCGGGCGCGGCCCGCTCCACCGTGCTGGCGCAGTCCGACGTGGTGATGCTGATCGGCGCACGCCTCAACTGGCTCCTGTCGCACGGCAAGGGCAAGGCCTGGGGCACCGAGCCCAAGAAATTCATCCAGGTCGACATCGAGCCGAAGGAGATGGACTCCAACGTCGAGATCGTCGCGCCGGTGGTCGGCGACATCGGCTCCTGCGTCGCCGCCTTCAATGCTGCGATGGGCAACAACTGGCCGGCTGCGTCCGCCGACTGGACCAAGACGGTGACCACGAAGCGCGACGAGAACGTCGCCAAGATGGCGCCGCGCCTGATGAACAACAACTCGCCGATGGACTATCACGGCGCGCTCGGAGTCCTGAAAAACGTCGTCAAGGAGCGGCCCGACGCCATCCTCGTCAACGAAGGCGCCAACACGCTCGATCTCGCCCGCGGCATCATCGACGTCTACAAGCCGCGCAAGCGCATCGACGTCGGCACCTGGGGCATCATGGGCATCGGCATGGGCTATGCCATCGCCGCCGCCGTCGAGACCGGCAAGCCCGTGCTCTGCGTCGAGGGCGACTCGGCCTTCGGCTTCTCCGGCATGGAGATCGAGACGATCTGCCGCTACCGGCTGCCCGTGTGCGTCGTCGTCTTCAACAATGACGGCATCTATCGCGGCACCGACGTCAACGCCGTCAGCGACGACCCGGCCACCACCGTGTTCGTCAAGGGCGCGCGCTACGACAAGATGATCGAGGCCTTCGGCGGCGTCGGCGTCAACGCGACCTCGCCGGACGAGCTCCGCCGCGCGGTCAACGAGGCGATGGACTCCGGCAAGCCGACCCTGATCAACGCGGTGCTCGATCCGGCCGCCGGCAGCGAATCCGGTCGCATCGGCAACCTGAACCCGCAGAGCAAGCTGAAGAAGAAATAGCACCGGTCATTCCGGGGCGCGCCGCGAGGCGCGAGCCTGGAATCCAGAACTTCAACTCAGAGCCCCGGCTCTGGATTCCGGGTTCTCGCGCTACGCGCTCGCCCCGGAATGACGAAAAAAGTGGAGGATCCCATGGCCAAGAAATCGAAGAAGACCACCAGGAAAGCCGCGAAGAAGAAACCCGCGGCGAAGAAGCCGGCGCGCAAGACCGTCGTCGCCAAGGCGGTGAAGAGCGCGAGGAAGGCCGTCGCCAAGGCGGTCGCGAAGGTGGCCGGCAACGGCAAGTCTTCGAATTTGCCGAAGCCCTCGAACAAGGCCTTCGGCATGGACGGCAAGGCGCTTCAGGGCGTGCGCATCCTCGACTTCACCCACGTGCAGTCGGGTCCGACCTGCACGCAGCTCCTCGCCTGGTTCGGCGCCGACGTCATCAAGGTCGAGCGCCCCGGCATCGGCGACATCACGCGCGGCCAGTTGCGCGACGTGCCGAACGCCGACTCGCTCTACTTCACGATGCTCAACCACAACAAGCGCTCGATCACGATCGACTCCAAGCACCCGCAGGGCAAGCGCGTACTCGACGAGCTGATCAAGACCTGCGACGTGCTGGTCGAGAACTTCGCCCCCGGCGCGCTCGACCGCATGGGGCTGACCTGGGATCACATCCACAAGACCAACCCGCGCATGATCGTCGCTTCGGTCAAGGGCTTCGGCCCCGGCCCGTACGAGGACTGCAAGGTCTACGAGAACGTCGCGCAGTGCACCGGCGGCTCGGCCTCGACCACCGGCTTCCGTGACGGCCCGCCGCTCGTCACCGGCGCGCAGATCGGCGATAGCGGCACCGGCCTGCACCTCGCG
>JBQCFB010000508.1:0-15899 GCA_051959715.1 Pseudolabrys sp. | reverse complement strand
CGGCCATAGGCGAGCTCGCCCGCCTTCTGGTACTCGCCCTTGCGCTGGGCATTGGCGAGCTCGTTGCGCGCGTCGTCGAGCTGCTTCTTCAGTTCGGTCGCCGAGCCGAGCTTTTCCTTTTCCGCCTTCCACCGGCTGGTGAGGTCGGCCGACTGCTTCTCGAGATCGACGAGCTCCGCCTCGAGGTTCTTGAGTCGGCCCTTCGAGCCGGCGTCGCTCTCCTTCTTGAGCGCCTCCTGCTCGATCTTGCGCCGCACGATCTCGCGGTCGATCGAATCGAGCTCTTCAGGCTTGGACTCGACCTGCATCTTCAGCCGCGCCGAAGCCTCGTCGACGAGGTCGATGGCCTGGTCGGGCAGGAAGCGGTCGGTGATGTAGCGGTTGGACAATGTCGCCGCCGCGACGATCGCACTGTCCGCGATGCGCACGCCGTGGTGCTGTTCATACTTGTCCTTGAGGCCGCGCAGGATCGAGATCGTGTCCTCGACCGTCGGCTCAGACACGAACACCGGCTGAAAGCGGCGTGCCAGCGCGGCGTCCTTCTCGACGTGCTTCTTGTACTCGTCGAGCGTGGTCGCGCCGATGCAGTGCAGTTCGCCGCGCGCCAGCGCCGGCTTCAGCAGGTTCGAGGCGTCCATGGCGCCGTCGGCCTTGCCGGCGCCGACCAGCGTGTGCATCTCGTCGATGAACAGGATGATGCCGCCTTCGGCCGCCGTCACCTCGTTGAGCACGGCCTTGAGGCGCTCTTCGAACTCGCCGCGATATTTCGCGCCGGCGATGAGCGCGCCCATGTCGAGCGCGAGGAGCTTCTTGTCGTTCAGGCTCTCCGGCACGTCGCCATTGACGATGCGCAGCGCGAGGCCCTCGACGATCGCCGTCTTGCCGACGCCGGGCTCGCCGATCAGCACGGGATTGTTCTTGGTCCGCCGCGACAGAACTTGAATCGTCCTGCGGATTTCCTCGTCGCGGCCGATGACCGGATCGAGCTTGCCGTCGCGCGCCACCTGCGTCAGGTCGCGGGCGTATTTCTTCAGCGCGTCATAGGCGTTTTCCGCCGAGGCGGAATCCGCCGTGCGGCCCTTGCGCAGCGCGTTGATCGCGGCGTTGAGGTTCTGCGCGGTGACGCCGGCCGCCTTCAGGATCTTGCCGGCCTCGCTGTCCTTCTCCAGCGCCAATCCGAGCAGCAACCGCTCTACGGTGACGAATGAGTCGCCGGCCTTCTCGCCCGCCTTCTCGGCGGCGTCGAAGACCCGCGCCAAAGCGGGATCGAGATAGACCTGGCCGGCGCCGCCGCCCGACACTTTCGGGCGCTTGGCGAGCGTGGCTTCGGTCTGTTGCAAGGCCTGGCGGGAATTGCCGCCCGAACGGTCGATCAGGCCCGCCGCCAATCCTTCCGGATCGTCGAGCAGAACCTTCAGGAGATGTTCGGGAGCGAATTGCTGATGGCCCTCGCGCATCGCCAGCGACTGGGCGGACTGCACGAAACCGCGGGCACGGTCGGTGTATTTCTCGAAATTCATGTCTGTCGAACTCCTTCGGCCCCTAAGGCACCGTTTCCGCGGGTCCCCATCCTGGGCGGCCCGCCTCGCTCCATTATGTGGGAATGCTTATGCGGGTTTGAAGAGCCTTTCCGCTTGAGATAGGTCAGGGAAGAGGCCCTTTTTCGCCCCCAGCCAGCCCCCGAAAGTCCCATGGCCGAAGGCACTATCCAGTCGATCTATCGCTACCCCGTTAAGGGGCTGTCGCCGCAGGGCCTCGCGCGCGTTGCGCTCACTGTCGGGGGAAGCGTGCCCGCCGACCGGGCCTATGCCATCGAGAACGGGCCGACCGGCTTCGACCCCGCCAACCCCGCCTATTTCCCCAAGCAGCGCTTCCTGATGCTCATGCGCAATGAGCGGCTGGCCGCCCTGAAGACGGACTACGACGAGGCCAACCATACGCTGTCGATCCGCCACGACGGCCGCGAGGCGGCGCGTGGCGACCTGCGCACGGCGGAAGGCCGCGCGGCCATCGAGACGTTCATGGCCTCGTTCTGCGCCGACGAATTGCGCGGGCCGGCGAAGGTGCTCCAGGGCGAGGGCCACTCGTTTTCGGACGTGGCGAAGAAGGTCGTCTCGATCATCAACCTCGCCTCGGTCGCGGCGGTCGAGAGCGCGGTCGGCGCTCCTGTCGATCCCCTGCGCTTCCGCGCCAACCTCTATGTGAGCGGCTGGCCGGCCTGGCACGAGTTCGACCTGATGGGCGAGGAGATCGCCGCGGGCGCGGCGCGGCTGAAGGTGGTGAAACGGATCGTCCGCTGCGCGGCGACCAATGTCGACCCGCAGACCGGCATCCGCGACATGGAGATTCCGCCGACGCTGATGCGGACCTTCGATCACATGGACTGCGGCGTCTATGCCGAGGTGATCGGCGCAGGCGAGGTCAGGACGGGCGATGCGATCCGCGCCGAGCGGCTGCTATAGCGCGCGGCGCTTGCCGCCCTCGATCGTGCCCATCAATTCCGAGAACGGATTGCCGACGCTGCGCGCGCCGCCCGGAGCCTGACGCGGCTGCTCGGGCATCTGCTGCACCGTGCGATGCGGCACCGGCGGCGGCGCGGGCTGCGCGACCGGCGCCGGCCTTTCCGGAGCGCGGGCCTCGCGGCGCGGCGCGGACTTCTCGGCGCGCGCCTGCTCTGCTTCGATGGCGGCGATGAGCTCGGTGATCGGGGAATCGAGGCCGGCATCGGCGGCCGGCAGGCTCACCGGGCCGCTCGAGGCGATTCGCGTGCCGGTCCGCTGCTCGGTCGGCATGACGTAGGCGATCACGCGCGAGCGCGCATAGACGCCTTCGCCGACCGTCCGATTGTGATTGCCGGAGATGATGATCGGATTGCCGCTCTTGTCGATGCCGGAGACGACGCCGACATGGCCGCCGCGCTTGCCGCGCGTCAGCACGGCGATGGCGCCGACCTGCGGCTCGGAGATGCGCCGCCCGTAATAGGCGAAGGAGCGCGCCGCGTCGGAATTGGTGCCGGCATAGCCGAGCTTGGCGAGCACGAGATTCATGAAGGTCGCGCACCACAGCCGTTTGCGGTCGGTCGGATTGGTGCCCATGTATTTGCGCGCCTCGGCGACGAGCGCGGGCATGGAATAGCTGGTGCGCGCCGACAGCGACATCTGCGACAGAAGCGAAGGCTCGGACGCCGGACGCACGGATGCGACGCGGGCGGCGTGCTGCAATTTTGCCTGCGGCTTCGTCTCGGTCCTGTCCTGACCCTTGGCGTGCGGCTTGTGCTGCGGCGGCAGATGGCGTTCGCGCGGCATGGGCACGGCGGCCGCGGGAACGGTCGAGGATGCGGCGATGAAGGCGGCGGCGAAGGCGATCCGTGTCCGTGAACGCATGCGGGACTTCCCTGGGCGCCGATATTCGTCCGGCGTTCACCCGCATTAGCACGGCACTTTTAGTCGGATTCGAACGATCCGAATTAACAATGAAATGGTTTACGCCTGTCGTTAATCGCGAAGACGCGCGCCCGCCCGAAGGCGGACGCGCGGGTACGCTTCACCGATCAGCTGTTCGGCTCGACATAGGCGATGATACGGCTGCGCGGATAAACCGATTCCGCGACCGTGTGATTGTGGTTGCCCGACACGATGATCGGGTTGCCGTTGGCATCGACGCCGGAAACGACGCCGACATGGCCGCCACCACGGCGGCCCATCACGGCGATGGCGCCGACTTGCGGACCCGACACGCGGCGCCCGTAATGCAGATAGCCCTTGGCGAGGTTGCCGCCGCCGCGATGGCCGGTCTCGCGCAGCACCTTGTCCATGAAGGCGCCGCACCAGAGGCTGCCGCGCCCGGTCGGGTTGGTGCCGAGATAGCGGCGCGCCTCGGCGACGAGCGAACTGCCGCCGCCGAACCCGCCGCCGAACGAAGGCGCCGGCTCGCTGGCGACGTGCGCACGGGCGTGGCGCGCGCGGCGGCCGTGCGGCGCGGGTTCATAGGCCGCGCTGCCGTCGACCGGCTGGTACATCGGCATGCTGCCCGGACCTCCGAACGCGGGAGACGGCATGGCCGCGGCCATGTTCTCCTGCATCGGCCCGCGATGCGCCGCGCGGTGATGGCGATGATGCGCCTCGTGATGCGCGACATGCGCATGTCGATGATGATGGGACGGCCGCGCCGACGCGGCGCCGCTTCCGGCCGCGAGCGCGACCGAACATGCCAGAACCGTCACACCAGATTTTACAAGTCTCATCAGATCAATCCTCTCGTTGATTTCCTGATTGAGCGTTTCTCCCCCGAGAGTGGATGGCCACTTCCAAAATGGAAGCGAGGCCGCAACGTGTCGGATTTGCGTTTGACGGAAGGTGTTTTCGTGCGGCTGTATCGAAGCTGATACAGCGCAGATCTGCGAAGACCGCAGATGTGTTTGACATCCGACACTCACGAACGTGGTTGCTGCTTAACGGATTGGAATGGAGAGCACAACAGCGGATGGTTGTTATTGTCGCGCTCACACGTCTGCCCAATTGCGGACAAATTGATAAACCGGCGCGCGAAGGCCGGCACGTCACGCAGCAAAGAACGCGTGCGCGCGAGTCGTTCCAAAGATTCGTTGCGAATGCGGCATTTCGGCTATCCGATACCGCGCATCGCTACCATGGTGCGTCGAATATGCAGATGCGTATCGTATAAATTGCAGGAAGACGACGCGCGGCATGACGTCGTGCGGCCGCGCGCATGGCACCCATGCCGTCGGCAGGAGCGATGGCCTTGCGCCTCGGCGCAGCCGTGGCCGGCGGTGGCAGGCCCTTGGCGGCGCAATGTTTTCTTTGATTTTGTGGGCCGCCTTACTTATCAATAGCAGTCATGTCCGAAAGCCCGCCCAAACCGACCGATGTCCCCTCCCTTGCCGAGCTGCGCAAGGAGATCGATCGCATCGACGAGGGCATGCACCGCCTGCTGATCGAGCGCAGCGAGATCATCGGCCGGCTGATCGCGACCAAGAAGAGCCAGGAGACGGGCTCGGCCTTCCGCCCGGCGCGCGAGGCCGAGATGATGGTGCGCCTCGTCGAGCGGCACCGCGGGCTCCTCCCCCTCGATACCGTCGAGGGCATCTGGCGCGTCATCATCGCCACCTTCACATTCGTGCAGTCGCCGTTCTCGGTGCACGCCGACCTGTCGGCCGGCGACGCGCTGATGCGCGATTCAGCGCGATTCCATTTCGGCTTCACGGTGCCGTTCGTGCCGCACATGGGCGCGTCGGGCGTGGTGCAGGCCGTGTCCGAATCCAAGGGCGATCTCGGCCTCGTGCCGGCGACCGCGGTGCCGGGCGCGGGGGCGTGGTGGACCGCGCTCGAATTCGACACGGCGCCGAAGATCATCGCCCGCCTGCCCTTCGTCGAGCGCGCGGACCACCCGGCCGCGCTGCCCGTCTTCGTGCTGTCGCGGGTCGCCGCCGACGCCATGGCGACCGACGTCGCGGTGTGGAGCGTGCGGGTCTCGGGCTGGGGCGCGCATGCGGCGCAGGCCCTCACCGCCGAGGCGGATTTCCTGGCCGTGCCCGACCGCGCCTTCGACGGCGCGGCGCTCCTGGTGACGCTGCCGAAGGACAAGTCCCTCGACGCGGTCAAAAAGACGCTGGTCAAGGCCGGCGCCACGGTGCGCTCGGCGGCCCTCGTCGGCAGCCACGCAAGGCGCTACACGGTTGCCGCCGACAAGACCTGACCTCGCGGAATTGACCATGACCAGCCGTCCCCAGCCACGCCCCGGCGTGCTCGACATCTCCCCGTACGTGCCGGGGAAAAGCAGCGCGCCCGGCGTCGCCAAGGTGTTCAAGCTCTCGTCCAACGAGACGCCTCTGGGCGCGAGCCCGAAGGCGATCGCCGCCTATAACGAGATCGGCAAGCACCTCGAGGACTATCCGGACGGCGCGTCGACGAGCTTGCGCGAGGCGATCGGCCAGGCCTTCGGTCTCGATCCCGCGCGCATCGTCTGCGGCGCCGGCTCCGACGACATCCTCAACCTGATCGCGCGCGCCTACTTGAAGGACGGCGACGAGGCGATCCATGCGACGCACGGCTTCCTCGTCTATCCGATCGCGACCATCGGCGCCGGCGCCAAGCCCGTCGTCGCGCCGGAGACGGATTACACCGCCAATGTCGATCACCTGCTCGCGGCGGTGACGGAGAAGACCAAGGTCGTCTTCCTCGCCAACCCAAACAACCCGACCGGCACCTACATTCCGTTCGATGAGGTGAAGCGTCTGCACCGCGGCCTGCCTCCGCACGTGCTGCTCGTCCTCGACGCGGCCTATGCGGAATATGTCGAGCGCAACGACTACGAGTCCGGCATCGAGCTCGTCGCGACGTCGGAGAACGTCGTGATGTGCCGCACCTTCTCGAAGATCTACGGACTTGCGGCGCTGCGGCTGGGCTGGATGTACGGCCCGGAGCACATCGTCGACGCGGTCAACCGCATCCGCGGCCCGTTCAACGTCAACGCGCCGGCGATCGCCGCCGGCATCGCCGCCATTCGCGACACGGCGCACACCGAACGCGCGCGCGCGCATAACACGAAGTGGCTGGCCTGGCTGGCCGAGCAGATCACCGCGCTCGGGCTGAAGGTGACGCCGAGCGTCGGCAACTTCCTGCTGATCCACTTCCCCGAGACGGCGGGCAAGACGGCGAAGGAGGCCGACGCCTTCCTGACCAAGCGCGGCCTGATCCTGCGCGCCGTCGCCGGCTACAAGCTGCCGCACGCGCTGCGCATGACGGTCGGCACCGAGGAGGCGAACCGACTCGTCGTCGGCGCGCTCAAGGAGTTCCTGGGGAAGGCGAAGTGAGCAAGTCGCCTGCCCTGTTCAACCGCCTTGCGCTGATCGGCGTCGGACTGATCGGCTCGTCGATCGCACGGGCGGCGAAATTGCAGAACGCGGTCGGTTCGATCGTCGCCACCGCGCGTTCGCCGGAGACGCGGCGGCGCATCGCCGAGCTCGGCCTCGCCGACCAGGTGGTCGAGACCAATGCCGAGGCGGTCGAAGGCGCCGATCTCGTCATCGTGTGTATTCCGGTCGGCGCCTGCGGTCCCGTCGCCAAGGAGATCGGCCCGCGCCTCGCGCCGGGCGCCATCGTCTCCGACGTCGGCTCGGTCAAGGGCTCGGTGGTGCGCGACATGGCTCCGCATCTGCCGAAGGGCGTGCACTTCGTGCCGGCGCATCCGGTGGCCGGCACCGAATATTCCGGCCCCGACGCCGGCTTCGCCGAGCTGTTCGTCAATCGCTGGTGCATCCTGACGCCCCCGGCGGGAACGGATCAGGCCGCGACCGACAAGCTGGCGCAGTTCTGGTCGCTCATCGGCGCCAATGTCGAGACGATGACGCCGGAACACCACGACCTGGTGCTGGCGGTGACCAGCCATCTGCCGCATCTCATCGCCTACACGATTGTCGGCACGGCCGACGAATTGCAGAACGTGACGCGCTCGGAAGTGCTGAAGTTCTCGGCCGGCGGCTTCCGCGACTTCACGCGCATCGCCGCGTCCGATCCGACCATGTGGCGCGACGTCTTCCTCGCCAACAAGGATGCCGTGCTGGAGATGCTCGGCCGCTTCAACGAGGACATCTCGGCGCTGACGCGCGCGATCCGCAACGGCGATGGCGACACATTGTTCGAGCACTTCGCGCGCACGCGCGCCATCCGCAAGGGCATCGTGCAGATCGGCCAGGATTCGCCGGCGCCCGATTTCGGCCGCCCGCATCCGGACCTGCCGCATACTCCGATGCCGAAGCCGTACGCGGCGGAAGACTAGGCCGCAGGTTCACAATCAGAAGAATCGTGGCGGTGAGGTTCGCGGCGGTTTAGCCTGCGGCATGACCATATCGCTGTACGACCTGAGCGTGCCGACGTTTCTGCAAACGACGCGCGCGGTAGCAGGCTTCCTCGACCGCGCCGCCAGGCATTGCGCCGACATCGGCGCCGACCCTGACGACTTCGTCGGCGTCAGCCTCTATCCCGACATGGCGCCGTTCCATTTCCAGATCGAAGCCCTGACGCATCATGCCGTGTGGGGACTGGAGGCCGTGAAGACCGGCGTGTTCGCCCCACCCGCTCTGGTCGGAGCCATGCCTTTCGCCGACCTGAGAGCCGTCGTCGGACGGGCGGTGACGGCGCTGGAGGCGTTCACGCCCGATGAGATCAATCGATACTCGGGCAAGAACCTGGACATTGGCCTCCATCGGCCGCTCGACGAGGCGAACGCCTCCACGTCGGCCTGGGTCCCTCGGACCCTCGCCTTCACGTCGGAGACCTTCCTGCTGTCGTTCTCGCTGCCGAACTTCCATTTCCACGCCGTCACCGCATACGACATCCTGCGCACGCGGGGCGTGCCGCTCGGAAAACGCGATTACGAGGGACGGCTGCGCACGCGGACGGCCTAGCCCGCGGGCTTCTCAGAACAGCGGCGGCATCTTGCCGATCGGGATCGGCCCCAGGAACATCGCGCCGTCGTCGAAGCGCAGCGGCAGCGTGACGGCGGGCCGGTTCTCCAGCGTCGTCTTTTCGCCGAGCGCGTTGATGCCGGTGCCGATGTTCTCGCTGAGCTGCTGACGCGCGGCATTGCCGAGGCCCGGCGCGAGCCGGTCGAGCGCGCCGGCGAGCTTGTCCATCGCCGGCGATGTTTGCACCATCTGCTTGGCGCCGATCTTGTCGAGGAACTGCTCGAGGCCGGCGATGGTGACGCGGATCTGGCCGTCGAGCCGGCCGGACGCGTTCAGCGTCAGCGCACCGGAGCCGACGGCGAGGATGTCGCCCTGCGAGACGCGCGCCTGCGGCACTTCGATCCGTCCGCCCGCGGCCTGCAATTCGCGCAGGCGCTCCTTCCACGGCTTCGGCGCGAAATCCTTCACGCCGCGCAGCACCGCATCGATCACCGCGTCGAGCGGTTCGGCCGCGGCCGGATGCACGGCCGGGATCGACGCCTTCTCGAGCCGCAGCGCGGTCTCGATGCCGGCCTTGCCGTCGGCCGAGGGCTCGGCCCTGCGGCCGTGCAGTTCCAGGTGTTCGGCCTTGAGCCAGACCTCGCGCTTGCCGTCGGCGAGATGGTCGAGCTCCGGACCGTCGAACACCAGCGAGACGCGCTCGGGCGACGAAGGCAGGCCGCTGACGCTCGACTGGCCGAGCCGCCAGGTCGCCTCGAACTCGGGCGGCTTGCCGGGGCTGGAGATGCTGACCGGTCCGGCGAACTCGCTGATCAGGAGCGTCGGCTGGTAGATCTGCGCGGCGACGAGGATGCGCGGGAGCTTGATGTCGAGCGGCGGCGAGAAGTTGCGGAATTCGGCCGACACCGGCGCGCAGGTGACCTCGATGCGGAATGGATAGCCGGCGATCGACTGCGAGCCGCAATCATAGACGCGGCCGATCACCGCCTCGCGCGCCTTCCAGTCGGCGATCAGCGCGGCGGCGCGGTCTGCGGCGAATTTCCAGAACAGGCTCCAGCCGGCGATGAGCGCGAACACCAGGAACAGCATCACCACATAGCGGCGGCCGGTCCGGCGGCGGGACTGGATGGTGCTCTCGTAAGGCATCGCCGGATCAAACATCTTCCAAATGCGGCGTTTCTGCGCCGTCTGGCCTTGGCCGGCGCGGCCTTGCGCCGCGCCCGTGCGACTGGTACGCGACCCCGTTCGCCGGCTCATGTCAACGCCGCAGGCCGTTTCCGCGCAGGATGAGCACAACAATCGATCAGAGCGGCGGCGACCTCTGGGTCTTCGGCTACGGTTCGCTGATGTGGCGGCCGGGCTTCCCCTTTCTCGAGCGCCGGCCGGGACGCTGCATGGGCGCCCATCGCGGCCTCTGCGTCTATTCCTTCGGTCATCGCGGCTCGCCGGAAAGACCGGGCCTCGTCCTCGGCCTCGACCAGGGCGGCAATTGCCGCGGCATCCTCTATCGCGTCGCCGCCGCGCAGCGCGCCGAGACCATCGACTACCTGCGCGCGCGCGAGCAGGTCACGCTCGTCTATCGCGAGACGTGGCGCTCGGTCTGGTTCCTCGACGATCCCGCGCAGCGTGTTCAGGCGCTCTGCTACATGGTCGATCGCGGCCACGAGCAATATGCCGGCCGGCTCAGTCTCGACCGGCAGCTCCATTTCGTGCGCCAGGGTCACGGCCGCTCGGGCAACAACCGCGACTATGTTCTGGAAACGGTCGCCGAGATCGAGCGGCAGGGTTATCGCGACCGCGACCTGCACCTGCTCGCCGAGCGGCTCAAGGGCACGCACGCCTGAGCGTCATGCCGGGACGCCGGCCTCGGCAACGAGGCGCGCAGTCGCCGGCTCGATCGCCTGCTCGAGCCGCGCGGTGAAGGTTTTCTTGTCGAGCCCGGCCGGAATGGGATCGAGGATCTCGACCACGACCGTGCCCGGCCGGCGCAGGATCGACCGGCGCGGCCAGAACACGCCGGAGTTCAGCGCCACCGGCAGGCACGGCACGCCGCCTTTCGCGTAGAGGAACGCGACGCCGCTCTTGTAGTCGGGCGGAGCGCCGACCGGCCGCCGCGTGCCTTCCGGGAAGATGATGAGCTGGCGACCGCATGCGAGTTCGGCGCGCGCCGCCGCCGCCAGCCGGATCAACGCCTGCGCGCGGCCGCCGCGGTCGACGCCGACCATGCGGCCCTTCATCATCAGCCAGCCGAAGACCGGGATCCACAGCAACTCGCGCTTCATGATGATCGACGGGCTGTCGAACAGGTGCATCAGCGCGAAAGTCTCCCACGCCGACTGGTGCTTCGACGCGACGATCAGCGCGCCCGGCGGGATCCTGTCGCGGCCGCGCAGTTCGAACTTCACGCCGGCGACGACGCGGAGCAGCACCAGGTTCACGCGTCCCCAGGTCTTCGCCACTTCGACGATCGCCTGATAGGGCATGACGAAGGTCGGCAGCCCGATGATCAGAAAGATCACCGTGTTCAGATAGAACAGGATGTTGAAGACGATCGAGCGCAGGACGAGCACCATGCCGCTCACGTCCCGTCCGGATCGACGCGCATGCGCACATGCGCGAAGAGGAATTTCAGATATTCGCCGAACAAGAGGCGCAGCGTCTCGCCGTTCGCCCACCAGGATTCCGAGCGCACCTTCTCCGAGATGACCGGATAGGGAATGAGGGTCGCCTGCGGCATCTGGTGGCGCATCTCCGCCATGGCCCGCGGCATGTGCCAGTTCGAGGTCACGATGATGAGCGAATTGAAATTGTGCTCGACGGCCCAGCGCTTCGTCTCCAGCGCGTTTCCGAAGGTGTTGAGCGCGGAGCGGTCGAGGTCGATGCAGCAGTTGAACAGCTTGGAATAGAGCGGTGTCAGGCTGGCGATCTCTCGCGCGCGCGTGTCGCGGTGGACGCCGCTGATGAGCAGCCGCTTGCCGCGCTCGGCGGCGAGCAGCTCGATGGCGTCCGGTATGCGCGCGGCAGCGCCCGTCAGCACGACGATACCGTCGGCGCTGCGCTCGAGCGGCGCCTCCTCGGTCTGGATCTGCCAGGCGAACCAGAAGAAGCCGCCGGCCGCGAGCAGCAGCGCGACGAGACCGACGGTCATCGTCAGGAAGCCGATCGCGCGGGCGAAACGTGCAAACATCAGTCGATCATCTCGAGCGTACGATTGACCGTGTGCCGCGAGGTGAAGGCGGTGACGCCGGCGATGAGCAGGACCTGCACCACCACCGCGGCGTAGCCGCCGAGCCCGATCGAGAAGGAGCCGAACAGCGCGGCGGTCTGCTCGCCGCCGGCCGTGGTGCCGAACCAGCGCGACAGGACCGCTGCGACGGCGAACAGCGCGACGGCGCCGCCGCCGCCGATGGCGCCGCCCTCGAGCCCGAGCAGGAGGAAGTGCCGCTGGAAGTTCTCCGCGATGAAGCGGTTCTTGGCGCCGACGAAATGCAGGACCTCGATCACCGTCTTGTTGGTCGCCATCGCGCCGCGCGTGGCGAAAGTGACGGAGAGGACGGTGGCGGCGATCATCAGGATCAGGATGCCGACGCCGATTGCGATGGCCGTGCCGGACATTGCGCGCATGCGCTCGATGAACCCGCGATGATCGTCGAGCACGGCGCCGGGCACCTGCGCGCTCCGCATGGTGCGGAGCTGCGGCAGGTCGGGCGCCGCGCCGCTCGCGATCTTGACGACGATCAGCCGCGGCACCGGCAGCTCGTTGAGGCTCAGACCCGTGCCGAGCCATGGCTCGAGCAGCTTCTCGGATTCCTGCTTGCTGTAGGCGCGCACGTCGGCGATGCCGGGGAAGTTCTTCACCACCGAGGCCGCCTTCGCCACGTCGGCGTCGATGTCGCGCCCGGCCGCGGGAATGAGCTGCACCGTCACCTCACGCGAGACGTCCGCCTGCCAGGCGGTCGCCGCCTGGCTGACGAGGATGACGCCACCTGTCGTGAGCGAGGCGAGGAAGGTCATGATCGCCACGACGGCGACCAGCGCGCGGCCCGAGATCGAGTTGCGCGGCACCAGCGGCGTCTCGTAGCGCATGGGCGGCACCGCCGACACTTTCGGCACCGGCGTGAAATCGCTGCGGCTCTTCTCGCTCATGGCAAAAGGGCTCAGTCGTAGATGTGCAGGCGGCCGTCGTGCAGCACCAGGCGGCGCGCATCGTACTGGTCCATCAGCGCGATGTCGTGCGTGGCGATGACCACCGAGGTACCGGATTTGTTGAGCTCGATGAACAGCCGCAGCAGGCGCTGGCCGAGGCTCGGGTCGACGTTGCCGGTCGGCTCGTCGGCGAGGAGCAGTTGCGGGCGCGCGATGACGGCGCGGGCGATGGCCGCGCGCTGCTTCTCGCCGCCGGAGAGCACCGGCGGCAGCGCCCAGATGCGCTCGCCGAGCCCGACCCAATTGAGAAGCTCGATCACCTCGTCGCGGTAGCTCTCCTCGGGGCGGCCCATCACCCGGAGCGGCAGGGCGACGTTCTCGTAGGTGCTCATGTGGTCGAGCAGCCGGAAGTCCTGGAAGACGATGCCAATGCGGCGGCGGAGCGTCGCGACCGCGTCCTTCGACAGCGTCGCGACGTCATGCCCGAACTGGGTGATCAGGCCGCGGGTCGGCTTGAGCGACAGGAACAAGAGGCGCAGCAGCGAGGTCTTGCCGGCGCCGGACGGGCCGGTGAGGAACTGGAAGGAATGCGGGTCGATGCGGAACGTGAGGTCGCGCAAAACCTCCGGGCCCATGCCGTAGCGCAAACCGACATTCTCGAATCGGACCACACCTGTCTCCGCTCAGTCCCGTCAGGGAGGTCCCCGCGGCGGGCCCCGGCGCCGGGCCGGACCCCGCCGGAATCGCTGATTCCCGCCAATACTCAAGGTTTTACAGCATTATGACCGGCCCGCCACAGCGGATTTGGGCCTAACGGCCGGGCGGCCATTCGTCGCCCCATGGTTTCCGGTCCTTTAACGGTCGGCTGATACGGTTCGCGTTCAGGCTGTCTTTGTCCCGGATGCCATGCTGATCGTTTGTCCGAGTTGCGCCACGTCCTACCAGATCGACGCCGCGTCGGTCGGGGCTCAAGGACGTATGGTCAGGTGCGCACGCTGCCGGGCGACCTGGTTCGCCAGCGCGCCGCGGGCCGAGGATCCGGTCGACGCCTTCGTCGACAGCATTATTGCGGAGGCTGAGGCCGATCAGCCGGCCGCGTCCGCGCCTCCCCCGCCGCTCGCGCCGCGTCCGCCGCTGCGGGCCGTCGCCACCGACGACGACGATTTTGGCCGCGAGGAGCCGACACCCGCCGCCGCGGAGCATTTCGAGACGGTCGATTCGGCGACCGCGGCCGTCATAGCGGCGACCACCGAGCCGCCGCCGGTCCTCGAGGATTCGCCGTCGCTGGTGCCGCCGATCGACCACATGCCGATCCCCGAGCCGGTCGCCCAGCCGGACCCGGACCCCGCCGAATCCGAGAGCTTCATCGCCCGCCGCCGCCGGCTCCAGAGCAAGCGGCAGAAGTCGCGCCGCACCTCGCGCTGGACCGCCGTCGTGCTGGTGCTGCTGGCCTTCAACGTCGCCGTCATCGGCGCCCGCAACGAAATGGTGCGCTATCTGCCGCAGACGGCGTCACTGTTCGCGGCAATCGGCCTGCCGGTGAACCTGCGGCAGCTCGACTTCGAGGACGTGCACATCACGCGCGAAACCCAGAACGGCGCGACGATCCTGCTGGTCGACGGCAAGATCGTCAGCAAGGCGAAGAAGCCGCTCGAAGTGCCGCGTCTGCGTTTCGCCGCCCGCAACGCCTCGGGTCAGGAAGTCTATAGCTGGACCGCGCGTCCGGAGCGCTCGATCCTGCCGGCGGGCGAGAGCATGGAATTCCACACAAGCCTCGCCAAGCCGCCGGCCGATGCGACCGACGTGATGGTGCGCTTCTTCACCGCCTCCGACGCGATGGCCGGCGGAAAGTAAGACCGCCGGCATGCGCCGCGGACGCAACCGCTTCCCATAATTACACTTTATAGTTGTATAATCGGCCTCCTGCGCCGAAACTCCGCCATTGGTCGTCTGGTGGTGGGCGTATGGACGCGGTTGCGCAGGCCGTTGGAGCTGGCACCCGCGCGCGCTCAGCGCCGCACGCACCACAGCCGTCATTGCGCCACCGAAACGTCTCCGGGCCATGCCCGGAGCTCGAATGCGTACGCCGCCTTGTGAGCGCGGAGGCGCTCCGGCACGCCGAATTGCGCGCCGAGCGGCTCGGCACCGGCGCCGATCGCGTGCTCATCGCTGTGGGCGCGCTCGACGAGGACACCTACGTGCGGGCGCTGGCGGCCGATCTCGGCATCGCCTTCGCCGGCCTCGACGACATGTCGCGCACGGCCTGCCCGCTCTCCGACGCGCGATTGGTCGCGGCCGCCGCCGCCGGCATCGCGACGCTCGCCACATCGGATGAACCGGCATGGCTGATTGCGCCGCGCCATCTTGCGGCGCGCGGCCTGACCGAATTGCTTCGCGCGGGGAAAGCGCAGCCGGGCCGCTTCCGTCTCACCACGACGGCGCGGCTCGACCGCTTCGTTCAACGCGTCACAGGCGCCACGCTGGCACGGGCGGCGGCGAACGGCCTTGCCGCGAAACAGCCGCTGCACTCGGCGGCGCGGCTGCACAGCCGGCGGCAAAGGTGGTGCGCGCGCGCGACGTGTGCGCTTTTGTTCTTCACCGCAACGCTCGGCATCATCGTCGCGCCATTCATGGTCGAAGCGGTGCTGGCGCTGTTCTTCATCGCCTGGCTGGCATTGCGGCTGGCGACGGCATTGATCCCGCGTCCGCGCGCGCGACCGCAGACGGTCCGGGCCGATCGCGACCTGCCGGTCTACACCGTGATCGCCGCGCTCTACCGCGAGGCGCGCTCGGTGCGCGGCCTCCTCGGCGCAATCGAACGTCTCGATTACCCGCGCGAGAAGCTCGACGTCCTGCTCGCCGTCGAGGCCGACGATCGCGAGACGCTCGACGCCATCGCGGATTATGCAAGGCCGCTGCCGCTGCGCGTCATCGTCGTGCCGGCGGGAACGCCGCGCACGAAGCCGCGCGCGCTCAACGCGGCGCTCGCCTTCGCGCGCGGCCATTTGACCGTCGTCTACGACGCAGAGGACCGGCCGGAGCCCGACCAGCTTCGCCGCTCGGAGGCGGCCTTCGCGTCAGGCGACGACCGGCTGGCCTGCGTGCAGGCGCGGCTGTCGATCGACAACACCGATGACGGCTGGCTCGCGCGCATGTTCACGGCGGAATATGCCGGCCAGTTCGACGTGTTCAGCGACGGGCTGTGCGCGCTCGGAATGCCGCTGCCGCTCGGCGGCTCATCCAATCATTTCGCCACGGCCGTGCTGCGCGAGACCGGCGCGTGGGACGCGTGGAACGTGACCGAGGACGCCGACCTCGGCATGCGTCT
>JBQCFB010000507.1:0-9137 GCA_051959715.1 Pseudolabrys sp. | reverse complement strand
TTCGACGGCGCCTGGCCGGAGGCGTGCGCCGACACCGGCAGTTCCGAATTCAGGTTGAGCTTGCCGGATTGCAGACGCTCGAACAGCAGGTAGAGCGTCATCATCTTGGTGAGCGAGGCCGGATGGCGCATCGCGTCCGGATTGGTCGATTGCAGCACCGCGCCGGTATTGGCGTCGACGACGATGGTCGAGACCGGCGGATCGTAGCTCGAGGCGGCGGCGGGGCGATGGTGGCGGCGATGGCGCGTGCGCGCGTCGGCGTCCGAGGAGACGGCGGTCGCGACAACAAGCCCGGCTAGGCCCAGCGCGCCCCAGCGGAGGCTGCGATGGACGTTCGCTCCGCGACCAAGCATTCCCGCTCCCTCACACCCCGTTCGTGACGCGCTCGAATGACGCGCCAACATGGCCAGATTATAGCGTTTGATCGATGCGCCGCCCGCGCTGCTTGAAATTACGGTAAGGGACCCAGGGTTACCAAAACCCTAACGCTAAGCCACGGTTTTTACGGAACTTTTCGCGCCGCAACATCGGCCCTTGACTTTATTGTGCACCGCAATATATTCACACCATTCCCGGGCGACCCGGGGCAGGCAATTCAAGCATCATGGGCACCGCGAGAGGCGGGCCGGGAAAGGTCAAGGCCATGGTCAAGAATTTCGAGGACCTCCAGCAGGTCGGCAAAGAGAACGTGGACGCGACGCTGAAGTCGCTCGGCGCCTTCACCAAGGGCGCGCAGGCGATCGCCGTCGAAGTGGCGGACTATTCGAAGAAGTCGTTCGAGGACTCCTCGGCGGCGCTCGAGAAGCTGTTCGGCGTGAAGTCGCTGGACAAGGCTTTCGAGGTGCAGTCCGAATTCGCCAAGAGCGCCTATGAAGGCTTCGTCGCCAAGGCCTCGAAGCTCGGCGAGCTCTATGCCGATCTCGCCAAGGAGAGCTACAAGCCGTTCGAGGCCGTGCTCGCCAAGGCGAAGTAAGCGTCGGTACCGCGTTTCGTACGCGTCAGTAGCGTTCGTCGCGTCCGTGTTGCGTTTGCGTCTGGAATGACAAAGCCCGGCTCCATTCGAGCCGGGCTTTTTGTTGTGGGGCCGCAGACCGCCGTTATTGCGCGACGCGCAATTGCGTCAGGTTGGTGCCGATCTGCTGGAAGGTGGTCGCGATCTGGCCCGACGAGGTCAGCATCCAGAATTTGTTCGAGTCGCTGGCGCAGTTCTGCAGCAGCGTCGAGGTCGGGTCGCCGCCGGTGTTGACCTGGATCGTGTAGATCGTGATGCCGGCGGCCTTGATGTTGGTGCAGGTGCCGGAGCCGTCGCTCGCCACCATGCGATTGTCGATCGATGTCTGGTTCGAATACCAGCGGTCCTGCGTGTTGAGGCCGTCCGACAGCAGGATGATGATCTTCTGGTAGGTGTAGTCGGAGCTCGTCAGCGGCGCGGTCAGCGGTCCGCCGCCGACCAGCGATTGCCAGCCCCAGACGAGGCCGATCGGCTGGTTGGTGTTGCCGTTCGGAGTCATGGAGTCGACCAGGCTGTTCATGGTCGTCCAGTCGTAATTCAGGCCCATCATCGCGACGGGACAATTGCTGTACTGCTCGGCCGGGAACAGCGAGTCCGGGATCGAGGGATCCGGGTTCTGCGCCGACTGGTCGTAATCGTAGGTCGTCGACGGCACGAGCACCTTGTTGCGGTCGGTCACGCAGCCGTTCCAGGTCGTATGGGCCTTCTGGGTGCAGGTGCTCGTCCAGTTGCTGCCGTTCCAGCTCCAATTGCAGGTCTGGTTGGCCGCGTTCCACGAGGTCCAGTCGATCCAGTTCTGGGCGTAGTAGGACGAGCCGACATTGACGTCCTTGGAGAACGGGATGATCGAGACATAGACGTCGCCGTCCGTGCTGGCGGCGGACTGGAGCTGCGCCAGCAGGCTCTTGGTCGCCGATTTCAGCGCGGTCATCTTGCCGTCGTCGGCCATCGAGCCGGTATTGTCGAGCACCAGCGCGACGCGCAGACGGGTCGATCCCCATTTGCTGGTCGAGGAATTGCTCACCGTGATCTTCTGGAAGCCGAACACGTTCATGAACGCCGTCGGCACGTCCGCCTGGCCGTTCAGCGCCACGGCCGAGCCGCCGGTGGTCGTGTAGTTCACGCTCACCGAGACGTTGGTGACGCCGGGCGGCGCGAACAGCGCCTTGAAGTATTTCGTGGCGCTCGACTGGAGCTGGTCGGTGGTGTCGGTCGCCGCTTCCCGCGACAGCATGAGCGCGGTGGAATCGAGCGCGGTCTGCATCGCCGCCTTCACCGAATTGGCGCGGCTGTAGTCGACCGAGGCGCCGACCATGCCGATGACGGGCAGGGTGGCGAATGCGAAGGTGATGGCGACATTGCCCGAACGCGCGGCCCCGAAGGCGCGCAGGCTGGAAAGCAGCTTCGATATGCGTGACGGCATGGCGGTCCACCGGATGTCTCGCAAACCGGTAATCCGCCGTGGTGTCGGAACTTCAATCTGGTTCGATACGAACTGCCTGGAATGCGGCGGGACGCCTTAACGAAGCGCCGTTCGCACGTCGGTCCCGTTGCCTGCTTTCAGGGGCTTAGGCGGTTAACGCCGTCGTGCCGCCGCCGGAGACGCCGGTATTGTTCTCCGCAAAGGCCGTTAATCCACGCTTGCTCCGATGCCGCGGCTCTTCCGCTGATTTGCCGCAAATTGAAAGCGCGCCCGCGGAGGGGCGCGCTTCACCGTCGCCGAAGATCCGGCAGTTTACCGGGCGACGCGGAGCTGCGTCAGGTTGGTGCCGATCGTGTTGAAGGTCGTGTTGATGGCGCTGGCAGACGTCAGCATCCAGAACTTGTTGGAGTCGCTGGCGCAGTTCTGCAGCAGCGTCGAAGTCGGGTCGCCGCCGGTATTGACCTGGATCGTATAGATGGTGATGCCGGCGGCCTTGATGTTGGCGCAGGTGCCGTTGCCGTTGTTGTCGACCATGCGGTAGTCGACGGACGTCGACACGCTCGAGCCGTTGCCGTACCAGCGGTCCTGCGTGTTCAAGCCGTCCGACAGCAGGATGATGATCTGCTGGTAAGTGTAGTTGGAGTCCATCGTCGGCGACGTGAGGGGCCCACCGCCGACCAGCGACTGCCAGCCCCAGACGAGGCCGACCGGCTGGTTGGTGCCGCCGTTCGGCGACATCGAGTCGACCAGTGAATTCATCGACGTCCAGTCATAGCTCAGGCCCATCATTGCGACTGGACAGGCATCGTATTGTTCCGCCGGAAAAAGCGAGGCTGTGACGCTCGTGTTCGGCGCGTCGGCCTTCTGGTCGTAACCCGAGGTCGTGCCTGGAGGGTTGTTGGTCCCGCGGTCGGTGACGCAGCCGTTCCAGGTGTTGTGATTGGCGGCAGTCTGCTGGCCGAAGCAGAAATTGCCGAACTGGAAGCCGCTGCACACGGTGTTGGCGCTGTTCCAGCTCGTCCAGTCGATCCAGTTGGCATTGTAATTGCTCGAGCCGACATTCACGTCCTTGGCGAACGGGATGATCGACACGTAGACGTCGCCATTGGTGCCGGCAGCCGACTGAAGCTGCGTGAGCAGGTTCTTGGTCGCCGACTTCAGGGCGGTCATCTTGCCGTCGTCGGCCATCGATCCGGTGTTGTCGAGCACGAGGGCGACGCGCAGCCGCGTCGAACCCCATTTCGCCGTCGAGGAGCCGCCGACGGTGATCTTGTTGAAGCCCATGATGCCCATGAAGGTGGTCGGCACGTCGGCCTGGCCGTTCACCACCACCTGCGAGCCGCCGGTGGTCGTATAGGTCGCCGTGACCACGATGTTGGTGCCTTCGGGCCGCGTGAACAGCGCCTTGAAATACTTGACCGCGTTGCTCTGGAGTTGCGCGCTCGAGTCCGTCACGGCTTCCTTCGACAGCATCAGCGCGGTGGAATCGAGCGCCGCCTGCAGCGCGACCTTGACCGAGTTGGCGTGGCTGTAGTCGACGGCGGCGCCGACGCCGCCGATGATCGGCAGGGTGGCGATGGCGAAGGTGATCGCGACGTTGCCCGAGCGCTCGGCGCCGAAATTGAACAGGGCGCGGCGGAGTTTCGACCAGAGCGGCAGCATGATGTCAGGTTCCGGATACACTTGGGTCCGGCACCCGTCATAGCGGACGATATTAAATCGACACTTGTCCGAAGTGTCTGAAATGCGGTGGCAGAAATTAAGCCTGTGCCGTCGCGCGGACGCGTCGCGGCAGACATCTCACGGGCTTTGTCGGTTAATGCGCATAAGCGCCGCGCGAGCAGGCGCCCGCCGACTTCGGACCGTGGTTAAGGTTCGGCTAATTGTTACGCCGCGCTACGGCGCATCCGGCAATCCCGGGCAGGGTGCCCGCGTCGCCCGTCACTTGGCGACGCGGAGCTGCGTCAGGTTCGTGCCGATCGCGTTGAAGGTCGTGTTGATCGCGCTCGCCGAGGTCAGCATCCAGAACTTGTTGGAGTCGCTGGCGCAGCTTTGCAGCAGTGTCGACGTCGGATCGCCGCCGGTGTTCACCTGGATCGTGTAGATGGTGATGCCGGCGGCCTTGATGTTGGCGCAGGTGCCGGTGCCGCTGCCGGTCTGAACCATGCGGTTGTCGACCGGAGTCTGCGCCGTGTACCAGCGGTCGGCGGTGTTCAAGCCGTCCGACAGCAGGATGATGATCTGCTGATAGGTGTAGGTCGTGTCCATCACCGGCGCGGTGAGGGGGCCGCCGCCGGTGAGCGACTGCCAGCCCCAGACGAGACCGATCGGCTGGTTGGTGTTGCCGTTCGGCTGCATCGAGTCGACGAGCGAGTTCATCGACGTCCAGTCGTAGCTCAGCCCCATCATCGCCACCGGGCACTGGCCGTACTGCTCGGCCGGGAACAGAGTCGAAGCCTGTCCGTTCGGCAGATTGGCGTCGGCCGGGTTCGGCGCGGTGACGGTCTGGTCGTAGTCCTGGTCGCGGTCGGTGATGCAGCCGTTCCACGTATTGTGGTTGGCCGGGACCCACTGATACGAGCCGCTGCAGCGGCTGCGGCCGCGTCGCGAGGTGCCCGTGCAGGTCTGGACGTACTGCGAACTCCCGTTGGCCGCCTCCCAGTCGTCCCAATCGATCCAGGTGCCGCCGTAATTGCTCGAACCGACGTTCACGTCCTTGGAGAAGGGGATGATCGAGACATAGACGTCGCCATTGGTGCCGGCCGCCGACTGAAGCTGAGTCAGCAGGTTCTTGGTGGCGGACTTCAGGGCGGTCATCTTGCCGTCGTCGGCCATCGATCCGGTGTTGTCGAGCACGAGAGCGACGCGCAGCCGCGTCGAGCCCCATTTCGCCGTCGAGGAACCGCCGACAGTGATCTTGCTGAAGCCCATCACGCCCATGAAAACGGTCGGCACGTCGACCTGTCCGTTCACCACAACCTGCGAACCGCCGGTGGTCGTGTAGGTCGCCGCGATCGAGATGTTGGTGCCTTCGGGCCGCGTGAAAAGCGCGTTGAAGTACTTCACCGCGTTGGCCTGGAGGACGGTCGACGTGTCGTTGACCGCTTCCTTCGACAGCATCAGCGCGGTGGAATCGAGCGCCGCCTGCAGCGCCACCTTGACCGAGTTGGCGTGGCTGTAGTCGACGGCGGCGCCGACGCCGCCGATGACCGGCAGCGTCGCGATCGCGAAGGTGATGGCGACGTTGCCGCCCTGCGCGCCGGAGAAGCGGCGGAGCGTGTTCTTGATCGTCGCAAGCTTCGATCGGATCGACATGGGTGGCCCGTCGGGTGAAATTGGTCCGAGGGCACACTGGACGGCGTACGGTAAAACGGAATTAAAAGTAGCGGGTTAGGGGCGGCTTTCCGCCCTGTGTCTGGTATCGATCTCAAGCAAGTCTGAATCACGTCGCCAGGACGTTGAAATAAATAGCCGCCCCGCGGAGGCTGCGGGGCGGCTCATTTCACGTCAGCGGCTTGTTCAACTCACATGCTGAGGCGGAGCTGGGTCAGCGCCGAGCCGATCTGGCTGAACGTCGTCGGGATCTCCGTCGACGAGGTCAGCAGGAAGAATTTGTTTGAATCGCTGGCGCAGTTTTGCAGCAGCGTCGAGGTCGGGTCGCCGCCGGTGTTGACCTGCACCGTGTAGAGCGTGATGCCGGCCGCCTTGACGTTGGCGCAGGTCTTCTCCTGCCGCGTGTCGATCGACGACTGGCTCGAGTACCAGCGGTCCTGCGTGTTGAGGCCGTCGGTCAGCAGGATGATGACCTGGGAGTACTGATAGTTGGAATCGAAGGCCGGCACGGTGAAGGGCGACTGCGTGAGCGACTGCCAGCCCATTTGCAGGCCGATCGCCTGGTTGGTGTTGCCGACCGGCTGCATGTCGTCGATCTTCGCCGACAGCGCGGTCCAGTCGTTCGACAGGCCCATCAACGAGGCCGGGCAGGAGGAATACTGCGCGGCCGGAGAGAGCGTCGCGCCGGCGACGGGGGCGTCGTTGGTCGTGTCGTAGTTCTGGTCGCGGTCGGTCAGGCAGCCGTTCCAAGTCGAATGATCGGCCGGCGTCCAGACGCCGCTATTGTTCGTGCAGCGCGACTGCGAGCTGCCGTATTTGCTGATGCTGCAGGAGCCGTTGACCGCCTCCCACAAGTCCCAGCGCAGCCACGACGCCGTGTAATTGCTGGCGCCGAAATTGACGTCCTTGTTGAACGGAACGACCGAGACATAGACGTCATCCGGATTGGTCGCCGCCGCCTGCAACTGCGAGAGCAGGCCGTGCGCGGCGGCCTTGAGCGCGGTCATCTTGTCGTCGCTCGCCATCGAGCCGGTATTGTCGAGCACGAGCGAGACGCGCAGGCGCGTATTGCCCCAGGTCGATGTCGTGCTCGCACCGATGGCGAGCTGGCTGTAGCCGAGCAGACCGAGGAAGTTGGTCGGCAGCGTGGCGGTGCCGTTCAGCACTATCTTGGAACCGCCGGTGTTGGAATAGGACGCCGTGACCGTGGCGTTCTGCGCCTGCGTGTTGGTGAAGATCGCGGCGAAGTACTGCGTCGCCTGCGTCTGGAGGTCGGTCGCCGACAGATTGGCGGCGTTTTTCGACAGCATCAGCGCCGTCGAGTCGAGCGCGGCCTGGAACTGCGCCTTGGCGGCGGTGGCGCGGCTGTAATCGACGGCGACGCCGACACCGGCCATCAAGGGCAGGGCGGTGAAAGCGAGCATGGGGAGGATACCGCCGCGGCGGTCACGCAGAAATTGGGCGAACATGGGGGTCACCGGCTCCTGAGGGCCTGAATGGCTCGGCCGGTGGTCGAATATGGTGGTCATTTCTTGCAAGGAGGTTGGCTAGCTGCCGCGAAACTGGGCAAAAATAGGCTCGAATCGTCGGTAATGACGTTGCGAAGCGGCGCCGGATGGCTATCTGAGCGTGAGAGCCGGAACCGCGGCATGACGGGCCCACTTGTCCCCTGCCAGGGCCTCGTCAAGAGCAAATCCCGGCTTGGAATGGCCGTCCGGGCCTCGGTAGGATGGCGGGGTGGCCGTGCGTCGCGCGGCACTGGGGTTCGGAATGCAGCTTGCCTTACCAGTTCACATGAGCAGGTCCGCCGCGACGCGGATGGCGGACGACGATCGCAAGCGGCGCGACAATGGCAGCGGCGGCAACAATGCCGGCGGGCCGGGCACGGCGGTCATCACCAAGACCAAGCCGCAGACCAAGCGCCCGAACATGTACCGCGTCCTGATCCTCAACGACGACTACACGCCGATGGAATTTGTCGTGCACATCCTCGAGCGCTTCTTCGGCAAAGATCACGAAGCCGCGACGCGCATTATGTTGCATGTGCATCACCACGGCATCGGCGAGTGCGGCATCTATACTTACGAGGTCGCCGAGACCAAGGTGACACAGGTCATGGACTTCGCCCGCAAGCATCAGCACCCGTTGCAGTGCGTGATGGAAAAGAAATGAGCGCCGGGGGGCGTCCAATACAGAAGAAGACGGAAACCTGAATGCCTACATTCTCGCGCAGCCTCGAACAGTCGCTACATCGGGCGCTCGCGCTCGCCAATGAGCGGCACCACGAATACGCCACGCTCGAACACCTGCTGCTCGCCCTGATCGACGACCAGGACGCGTCCGCCGTGATGCGCGCCTGCAATGTCGATCTCGACAAGCTGCGCCGCAGCCTCACGGCCTATCTCGAATCCGAGCTGGAAAACCTCATCACCGACGGCGCGGAGGATTCCAAGCCGACCGCCGGCTTCCAGCGCGTCATCCAGCGCGCCGTGATCCACGTGCAGTCGTCGGGCCGCGAGGAAGTGACCGGGGCCAACGTGCTGGTCGCGATCTTCGCCGAGCGCGAGAGCCACGCCGCCTACTTCCTGCAAGAGCAGGACATGACCCGCTACGACGCGGTCAATTACATAAGTCACGGCATCGCCAAGCGCCCCGGCATGACCGAGTCGCGCCCATCGCGCGGCGCCGAGGAGGAGGCCGACACGAAGTCGGGCGACGAGCCCAAGAAGAAGGGCGATGCGCTCGAGGCCTATTGCGTCAACCTCAACAAGAAGGCCAAGGACGGCAAGATCGATCCGCTGATCGGCCGCGATCCGGAAATCAGCCGCACCATCCAGGTGCTGTGCCGCCGCCAGAAGAACAACCCGCTGTTCGTCGGAGAGGCCGGCGTCGGCAAGACCGCGATCGCCGAGGGCCTCGCCCGCCGCATCGTCAATGGCGAGGTGCCGGACGTGCTCAAGGGCGCGACCGTGTTCGCGCTCGACATGGGCACGCTGCTCGCCGGCACGCGCTACCGCGGCGACTTCGAGGAGCGCTTGAAGCAGGTGATCAAGGAGATCGAGGCCTATCCGGGCGCGATCCTGTTCATCGACGAGATCCACACCGTGATCGGCGCCGGCGCGACCTCCGGCGGCGCGATGGACGCCTCGAACCTGCTCAAGCCGGCGCTCGCCTCCGGCACGGTGCGCTGCATCGGGTCGACCACATATAAAGAGTACCGGCAGTACTTCGAGAAGGACCGCGCGCTGGTGCGCCGCTTCCAGAAGATCGACGTGAACGAGCCGTCGATCCCGGACGCGATCGAGATCCTCAAGGGCCTCAAGCCGTACTTCGAGGAGTACCACAAGCTCAAATACACCAACGACGCCA
>JBQCFB010000506.1:0-4765 GCA_051959715.1 Pseudolabrys sp. | reverse complement strand
TGCTTGAGCGACAGCGTCACGGCGTAGTTGCCGTGATCCATCAGCACGAATTCACCCTGGACGATCGGCGGGATCGACTTGTTGCGCGGGCCTTGCGTCACCTGCACGAAGTTCGACAGGAAGATCGACATGCCGATCGCCGAGATCAGCGGCGCGAGGCGGAACGAGCCGCGCAGCGGCCGGTAGGCGACGCGCTCGATCGCCCAGTTCACCAGCGAAGTGAACACCATCGCGACGATGAGAACGATGAGCAGCGCCAACGCGATCGAGCTGATGCCGAGGAACGACGTCAGTATCAAAAGCGCAATCAGCGAGATGAACACCGACACCATGAACACGTCGCCATGGGCGAAGTTCACCATGCCGATGATGCCGAAGACCATCGTGTAGCCGATGGCGATGAGGCCGTAGATTGAGCCTAGCGTAATGCCATTGATGAGCTGTTGGATGAAGACGTCCATCCGTTCCCCTGCCGCCTCGCGATGCCGCGCCCCTCACGCTCAATCGCCGCGTCCTCGAACGGTAACAGGGGTAAACCCGAGCGGCAACGCCGGAACGCGGGCCCTGTGTTATTAAGTGGCGCGAAGGAGATCGTGCGGGCCGTGTCACCTCAGACCGAAATTGCCGTCCGCTTGGGCATTGCGGCGACGCTTTTTGCGGCGCTGGCGTTGTGGGAATGGCGCGCGCCGCGCCGCCGTATGGCCGGAGGGCGCCGCGGGCGGTGGTTCGGCAATCTCGGCATTCTTGCCGTCGATCTCGTCGCCGTCAGGCTCCTCGTTCCGACGACCGCGGTCGGCGTGGCGCTTCTCGCCGCTGCGAAAGGGTGGGGTCTGTTACCGTTTCTCGGCGTGCCGTTCTGGCCCGCGACGCTCGTCAGCGTGATTGCGCTCGATCTGACGATCTGGGCCCAGCATTATGTATTCCACCACGTGCCGGCGCTGTGGCGGCTGCACCGCGTGCACCACGCCGACATTGACATCGACGTGACGACCGGCGTGCGTTTCCATCCGCTGGAAATCCTGCTGTCGCTCGCGATCAAGATCGCGGCGGTCGCCGCGCTCGGGGCGCCGGCCACGGCCGTCGTCGCATTCGAGGTGCTGTTGAATGCGACGTCGATGTTCAACCACAGCAATGTCGCGTTGCCGGCATGGGCGGAGCCGGCTGCGCGGTGGCTCATCGTCACGCCGCAGATGCATGAGGTGCATCATTCGGCCGAGCGGCGGGAGACCGACAGCAACTTCGGCTTCAATCTGCCGTGGTGGGATCGGCTGTTCGGCACCTACCGCGCCAAGCCGGCGGCCGGTGACGGTGTCGTCATCGGCCTGCCGGTGTTTCGCGATGCAAGCGAGCGCAGCTTGCTGCGCCTCCTGACCCAGCCATTTCGGGCTGAGCGCTAGTGCAGGCCGCCGAAGGCCCAGATCAGAACGAGGATCGGGATCGGCACGCCAAGCAGCCAGAGCAGAAGGTAACGTCCCATTGTCGGCCCCACAGGTTGGTTCGAAGTGGTGTAAAAACTCGCAAATTGGCGGCCGGTTCCTCACGGTTTTGCACAGGGAATTGAGGCGTTTTTGACCGCATATGGAAGCGGCCTGGGGGCTCGCTTATGCTGCCGGTCCATGGCCACTGCGGCGCTGCCCCTGTTTCACCTCTACGGCGATCCGCCGGGCGATCAGGCGTTCGACTTCATCCATATCGAGACCATTGCCGCGCGCTCCAGCGTGCATGACTGGACCATCCGGGCGCATCGGCACCGCGATCTCTTTCAGGTTCTGCTGATCGCTGCGGGCGGGGGCGAGATGGCCTACGAGACCGCGACGTTGCCGTTTTCGGCACCGGCGGTCCTGCTCGTGCCGCCGCGCATCGCGCACGGCTTCCGTTTCGCGCCGGAGGCGACGACCGGCTGGGTGGTCAGTTTCTCCGAGGACGTGGCCGGCGCGCTCGGCGACCGGTCGGGCGAGGCGCTGGAGCGGCTGACCGCGCTCGCGGCCGAGCCGGTGTTGCCGCTGGGGGAGGCGGGCGAGATCGCGCGCGTCTCGAGCCTCTGCCGTGAGCTTCAGGAAGAGGGCTTCCTCGCCCGCGAAGGCCATCGGCTGGCGATGCGCGCGCTGCTGGCGCTGATCGCGATCGAGGTGGTGCGGCTCGCCGCCAGCCGGGCGCGCAGCGGCGCCGTGACGCTGGCGACGGCCGACGCCGGGATCGAGGCGCTGCGGCGCCTGATCGACGACAATTTCCGCAAGGAGCGGCTGATCCGCTTCTACGCCGAACGTCTCAACATGACGTCCGACCGTCTCAATGATCATGTGAAGCGGGCGACCGGCGTCACCGCCGGCCACCTGATCCGCCAACGCGTCCTGACCGAGGCCAAGCGCCAGCTCGTCTTCACCGGCCAGGCGATCCACGAGATCGCCTACGACCTCGCCTTCGCCGACCCGTCGCACTTCACGCGCTTCTTCCGCAAGCAGACCGGCATGACGCCGCAGGCTTTCCGCGAACGCCGCGGCGGCTAGACCTGCTTCAGCGAGTCCTTGCGGATGAATGCGACGGCGACGAGCGCGCCGACGAGTTCGCCCGCACCGCCGCCGCTGAGCGCCATGCGCATGCCGGCAAGGAAGTCGGTGGCGTTCGCGGCCTGCGGTCCGGCATGGACGGCGAACAGGGCGCCGAGGATGGCGACGCCGAGCGTCGCGCCGACCATGCGCGTCGTGTTGAGCAGTCCCGACGCGGTGCCGGAGCGGGCGGGCGGCAGCGCGGCGACGGCGACGCCGTTCACCGGGGCGGTGTTGAGCCCGAGACCGATGCCGACCACGACGAGCGCGATCTCGATCGGCAGCAGGGCCGTCGTTTCGCCGATCGCAGCAAGGCCCAGCGCGCCGGCGCCCATGCAGAACATGCCGGCGGTCATCACCATGCGCGGGCCGAAGCGATTGTTCAGGTGCCCGACGAATTGCGACACCAGGAAGAACGCGATCGGCATCGGCATCATGTCGAGGCCGGTGATGAAGGGCGTCAGGCCGCGCACGCTCTGGAAGTAGAGCGGTATGATGAAGAGCAGCGCATACATGCCGAACGTCATCAGTCCGGCAATGGCGAGCGCGGCCGAGAAGACCGGCCGCGTAAGATATTCGAGCGGCAGCAGCGGCCCGGGCGTGCGGCCTTCGACCACGACGAGCAGGGCGAAGGCGGTGCAGGCGGCCGCCACGGCGCCGAGGATGACCGGCGAGGTCCAGCCCCAATGCGCGCCTTCGATGGCCGCGAAGGCGAAAGCGACGAGGCCGGTGATCGCCAGCGCCTGGCCCGGCAGGTCGAGCCGCCGGTCGGCCGGCTCCGCGCTCTCGCGCACCGCGACATAGGTCAGCGCGATCGCCGCCGCGCAGATCGGCAGGATCATGTAGAAGATGCTGCGCCAGCCGATCGTGTCGACGAGCCAGCCGCCGAGCATCGGGCCGATGATGAAGGCGAGCCCGTTGCAGCTCGCCCAGACGCCGAGCGCATGCGCGCGCTCGCGCCGGTCAGGGAAGGCGAGCGTCAGCAGGACGAGCGACATCGGCACCATGAAGGCGGCGCCGAGCCCGCTGACGACGCGCCCCAGGATGAGGATCGACGCGTTCGGGGCGAGCGCGCAGACGAGCGTGCCGGCGATGAAGAGGCAGATGCCGCCGACGAAGACCCGGCGACGGCCATAGAGGTCGCCGAGCGTGCCGCCGGTCAGGAGGAAGCTCGCATAGACGAGATTGTAGGCGTCGACGACCCACTGCATCGCGCTGATGCCCGCATGAAGGTCGGCGTCGATGCTTCTGATCGCGAGATTGACGACGGACGTGTCGATCTGTGCGAACAGCACGCCGAGCGATGTGGCGATCAGGACGAGACGGGGTCTCGCAGTATCGGTCGTGGAGCTAGGAACCATGGCGACGCTCATGACAAATCCTTCCAGTCATCCGGGTTTCCTGTCGTCGATCGGTTCCCCTCCCGTGCGGCGCGGCGTTGTGCGCGTCCGCTCCCGCGAAGGGAAACGAATGTTTGTGGTCCGAAACATCATTAACTCTGATCGCGCCGCGGCCGCTTCGCGCGCGGGCTCTTCGATCATCGTCTCGTACTTAGGTGCGCCGCCGGCGCCGACCCACCCGCTTCCTGCCTTGAGTGCGGTGCCGGCATGCAGCGTGCGTGGTTAAGCGGCTAACGAGTAAGGTAAAGGCTTGGTTTCTTTTGCCGCTCGCAGTTGAAGGAGTTACGCAATCATTGTCCGCGAAATCAGGGAGGACACAATGCGTAAAGCTTCGACCGCGACCGTAGCGTTGATCGTCGCCATCGCCCTCTATTTCACGCTCACCTGGGGCCTCGACGGCCTGCGGGCGCTGACCTCGCCGAATTACGGGCTCGAGGACGTGTGGCGGTCGCAGCTCGTGTTCGACACCGGACGCCTGTTCCACCTTTCGCCGATGGGCATCATCAAGCTCGCCGCGTTCCTCGCCGCGATGAAGCTCGCCGTCGCCGCGATCTGCGGCGTTCACATCGCCGACCGCTTCCGCTCGTTCGCCGGCGGCAACGCCGATCCGCAGATCCTCGAAGGCGCGCTGATCATCATCGTCGTGTTCAGCTTCCTCTCGGTCGCGCCGGCGGTGTGGTCGAGCAATGCCGAGATCGTCCGCGAATTCGCGGTCCAGATCCTGCTCGCGTGTCTTGCACTCGCCCTGTGCATCGCCGAACGCAACGTGCTGGCGATGCCGATCATCGAGCCTGCCGTCGAGGGCGACGCGTCGCAGGC
>JBQCFB010000505.1:0-2786 GCA_051959715.1 Pseudolabrys sp. | reverse complement strand
CGGATGGCCGCGGCGAGGTAGTTGCCGAAAATGATGCCGACGCCGACGCCCGCGCCGCCCATGCCGATCGCCGCGATGCCCGCGCCGATGTACTTCGCTGCCACTGGATCCATAACCAAGCTCCTTTTGAGTTAGCCTTGTAGCGGTCGGGCCGTCAGTGGCCCGGGTGAATCGCATCGTTGAGATAGATGCAAGTGAGGATCGCGAACACGTAGGCCTGGAGGAACGCCACCAGCGTCTCCAGCGCGAACAGCGCGACGATCATCGCGAACGGCAGCACGCCGGTCGCCCAGCCGAGGGCGCCGAGGCCGGTGCCGAGCAGGATGATGAAGCCGGCGAACACCTTCAGCGCGATGTGGCCCGCCAGCATGTTGGCGAACAGACGAACGCTGTGCGAGATCGGGCGCGAGATGAACGACAGGATCTCGATCGCGACGATCATCGGCAGGATGTAGATCGGCACGCCCTTCGGCACGAACAGGTTGAAGAAGTGCAGGCCGTGGCGCATCAGCCCGTAAATCAGCACGGTGAAGAACACGGTCAATGCCAACACCGCGGTGATGATGATGTGGCTCGTCACCGAGAATGCGTAGGGAATGATCCCGAACATGTTCAGCATCAGCACGAACATGAAGATCGTGAACACGAAGGGAAAAAACCGCATCCCTTCGTTGCCGCCGGTCGAGCGCAGCATGGTTGCGACGAACTCGTAAGTGAGTTCGGCGGCCGATTGCAGCCGGCCTGGCACGGGCTTGGCGCCGGCAGTGCCGATCACGAGGAACCCGGTCAGCAGGACGACCGCTGCCACCATGAACGCGGCGGAATTAGTGAAGAAGATCTCGGCGCCGCCGATCTTGGCGATCGGGAACAGGTTGACGATCTGGAACTGGTGGATTGGATCCATGGCGCAGACTTAGTCTTTCAAATTCCTGTCGGGCGCAACGCCCGCAGCCCGCATCACATTCAGAATGCCGGCCGCGAAACCGAGCAGCAGGAACACGATCAGTCCCCACGGCGACGTTCCGAGCCAGCGATCGAGCAGCCAGCCGAGCCCCGCTCCAACAAGCACACCGCCGACCAGCTCGCTCGACAGCCGGAAACCGCGGGCGAATGCCGAGGTGTCGTTGGCCTGCCGAGGACCGGAGCCTGTTTCGGAGGGCCGGCTCGTTTGATCGAGCCGTTCGCCGAGACGCTTGAGCCTCGCGGAGAGGGCGGCTTCGTTGTCCGGCGGTTCTGTTCGGTCGCCTTCGTCCCGCGTGCCGTCAGCCATGCTTCCGACCCGCGTAGAACAAGGCCCCGTTGCTACCGCCGCCCCTCAAAGCCGCGCGGACCATACTGATGCGGTCACAATGAGTCAAGAAACCGCCACCCAATGCTAAGTGCATGGAAACGTGGGGAAAACACAAAATTTTTCAGGCCTGCGGATACCGCTCGCGTGCGTTGCGGCAAAGGCCTGGGAATTGCCGGCGACGCGCCATGTTCAGGGCCGCGGCACGGATGATAAAGTTCGCGCGTTGGGAGCGATCAACGGGACTCCGACGGTGAGGATTCTGGCCATGCGCATGCCGCTCTTCGCGATCGCCGTGCTGCTGTCGGGCGGCGCGGCCGCCTTCGCCGACGATGTACCGCAGCCCGCCGACGCGACGCAGGCGCAGCCGGCGGCGCCGAACGGGCCGGTGAAAATCATTGATGCGACTCCCGCCGCCCCGCCCGCTTCGTCGGACAAGTCCGACCAGGCCCAGCCTGAGCCGCCCCCGGCACCGCCGCCACCGCCGGTCAGCACGCAGGCGAAGACATCGAAAGATCCGGAACCGGCCGGCGACGGCAGCCGCTTCAGCTTTGTGCGGGTCGACGACGGCTTCCTGCGTTTCGACCTGACCTCCGGTCATGTCGCCTACTGCAATGTGCGGCCCGAAGGCTGGGGCTGCCAGGCGGTGCCGGAGAACCGCTCGGCGCTCCAGCGCGAAGTCGACAATCTCAAGGGCGAGGTCGCGCCGCTCAAGAAGCAGATCGACGAATTGCGCGAGCCGCCGCCGCCGCGTCCGCCGGCGCCGATCCCGCCGCCTTCATCCGCGCCGCCCGCCCCGGGCGACATTACGCGCGACGCGCCGGGCCATGACGACATCGCGCGGGCGCGGGCGATGCTCCAGGACGTATGGGACCGCCTGGTGGCGACGATCGTCGGCTTCAAGAACGACGTGATGCGCAAGAGTTGAGGAATCACCTGTCCGATATCGCCGTCGCTGCGCCGCAGATACTGGCGCATGCGAGCCTGACCATCGACACGCCGGGCGCGGGCATCGTCGAATTCACGCGCGATGCCGCGGATTTCCTGACCAGGGCCGATGCCGGCGACGGCGTGCTGCTCGCCTTCCTGCGCCACACTTCGGCGTCGCTGACGATCCAGGAGAACGCCGATCCCGACGTGCAGCGCGATCTGATGACCGCGCTCCAGCGTCTCGCGCCCGAGGACGCCGGCTGGGTCCACGACGCCGAGGGTCCGGACGACATGCCCGCGCATGTGAAGGCGATGCTGACCGGCGTCTCGCTGCACGTTCCGGTAGCCCGCGGCCGCATGGTGCTCGGCACGTGGCAGGGCCTGTCCCTGGTCGAGCACCGCCGCCGGCCGCACGGGCGCGAGGTCGTGCTCCAGTTCCTCGGCAGCAAGCGCTGAAAATGCCGCGCCCGCGGCGTTTTCGCAGGGCGAGACATCGCGTCTCAAACGATAGTATAAGACCCGGTATGCGGTGCGGGTGGGGCGCGAACGTGGCTGAAAGGGTTCGTGG
>JBQCFB010000504.1:0-3059 GCA_051959715.1 Pseudolabrys sp. | reverse complement strand
TGAGCCTGCTCGACCCGACGCAGGCGCCTCCCGGCAAGCACACGACCTATGCCTGGCACGTCCTGCCGCTCGACCCCGACATCGGCGGGCAGGATTACGAGGACTTCAAGGAAGAATTCGCCGACAGGATCATGGAGACCTGGGCCAAGGTTTGCCCGAACATGACGTCGAAGAACGTGCTCGGGCGTTACATCTATACGGGCCGCGAATACGTGCAGGAGATGGTCAACATGCGCGAGGGCGACATCTTCATGGGCGCCTTCAACGCGGATCAGGTCATGTACAACCACTTCGGCTACCGCACGCCGATCCCGAACCTGTACAACGCCGGCTCGGCCGGCCATCCGGGCGGCGCGATTTCGGGCGGCGCCGGCTACATAAGCGCCGGCATCATCGCCAGGGATCTCGGCATCAAGCCGTGGTGGACGCCGTGGGATGCGCGCGCCGCGCGCGAAGCGCATGCGAGGAAGAATTGATGGCCGATCTCGACAACATCGTGGTCCCGTCCCTGAAGGACCGCGTCGTCATCATCCCCGGCGCGGGCCAGGGCCTCGGCCGCGCGTTCGCGAACGCTCTCGCCAAGGCCGGCGCGCGCGCCGTCATCGCCGAACTGAACGCGGCGAAGGCTACGGCGGTCTCGAAAGAGATCATGGACGCTGGCGGCGAGGCGCTCGCGGTCACGACCGACGTCGCCGACGAGGCCTCGATCAAGGAAATGATCGAGGTCGTGGAGGACGAATACGGCCGCATCGACGTGCTGATCAACAATGCCGGCATCTTCTCGACCTTGGAGATGCGGCCCTTCGACCAGATTCCGCTGGAGGAATGGGAGCGCGTGCTGCGCGTCAACCTGACCGGTCCGTTCCTGTGCGCCCGCGCGGTGCTCCCCGCCATGCGGCGCGCGAAATGGGGCCGCATCGTCAACATTGCCTCCGGCGCCGTGCGGCTCGGACGCCCGAACTACCTCCACTACATCGCCACCAAGGGCGCGCTGATGAGCATGAGCCTGTCCATGGCGCGCGAACTGGGCGCGGACGGCATCACCGTCAATGCCATCCTCCCCGGCGCCACCTTCACCGAGATCGAACGCAAGACGGTGACGCCGCAGCAGAAGGAGCGCATTGTCGCCATGCAGTGCATCCCGCGGCCTGAAGTGCCGGAAGACCTCGTCGGCGCGGCGCTGTTCCTTGCGTCCGACGCGGCGGCCTTCGTCACCGGACAGAGCATCAACCTCGACGGCGGAGTCACCGGATCATGAGCCTCACAGTCGCCATCGTCGCCGCCGGCGCCATGGGCAGCGGCGTCGCCAAGCGCCTGACCGAGAACCGCGTCACCGTGCTGACGTCACTGTCGGGCCGCAGCGCCGCGAGCACCAAGCGCGCCGAAGCCGCCGGCATGCGCGCGGTCGACGACGCACAGCTCATGCAGGCCGACCTGTTCCTGTCGATCGTGCCGCCCGGTGATTCGCGCGCGCTCGCGACACGCTTCGCGCCGCACTTCGCGGCAGCGAACAGCAAGCCGGTCTTCGTCGACTGCAACGCGGTCTCACCGCCGACCATGCGCGGCACCGGCGAGGTCATCGCCGAAACCGGCGCGTCCTTCGTCGGCGCGGCGATCATCGGCCCGCCGCCAAAGCCCGGCTCGACCAACACGAAGATCTACGTCTCCGGCCCCGCCGCAGCCGCGGTGATGAAGCTCAACGAGCACGGCCTCATCATCCGCCTGCTCGACGGCCCCCTCACCGCCGCCTCGGCGCTGAAGATGTCCTATGCCGGCATCACCAAGGGCTTCACGGCGCTGGCCGCCGGCATGATGCTCGCCGCGGCGCGCGAGGGTTCGGAAGAAGCGCTGAAGGCCGAACTGGCCGAGAGCCAGCCGGCGATGACCGCGTGGCTCGACCGGCAGATGCCGAACATGTACGGCAAGGCCTATCGCTGGGTCGCCGAGCTCGACGAGATCGGCGCCTTCGTCGGCGAGGAGTTCGCCGAGCACGCCATGCTCACGGCCGCGGCGCGCTTCTACCAGCGCATCGCCGACGACTACGAGGACAAGAAGGACGAGGTCGCAGTGCTCGAGCGCTTCCTCAAGCGCGGCTAGACGCGCAGGAAGATCTTGCGCCGGTAGAGGAAACCGGCGAGCGCGATGACGAGGGCGAGCGCGACGAGATTGACCAGCAGCGCGCCGATGCCCGGCAGCAGCGCGGCATCGAGCGTCTGGCCGAACTCGCCGCCGACGATGCGTTCGGCCGGCACATTGAAGCCCATCAGCGCGTTCAGCAGATAGAGCAGGATGGCGTTGGCGCCGATCCAGACGAACACCGGCGTCCAGCGCTTGTAGCCCCAGACGTCGATGACCTGGTGGAACGCGCCGAGCAGCACCGCGCTCATGCCGCCGGTCGCAAGCACGAAGGACGGCGACCAGATCGACTTGATCAGCGGCATCTGGAGCGCCCAGACATAGCCGGCCGCGGTGAGCGCTACGCCGCCGCCGATCAGCCAGGCGGATTTCCGGACCGCGCTCACATCCGCGCTCTTGAGCAGCAGTCCCGACAGCACGCCGAGCAGGCATGTCGCGATCGCCGGCAAGGTCGACAGCAATCCTTCCGGATCGCGCGTCTTGTCCCACATGCGGCCGGGCAGGAATTGCGTGTCGATCCAGTTCGCGAGGTTGGCGTCGGGCGCGTAGGAGCCGGCGCCGATACCGGGCACCGGCACGAAAGTCATCAGCGCCCAGTAGCCGCCGAGCAAGAGCGCCGTGGCGGCGACAAGGCCGCGCCAGTCGAGATTGAGGAACAAGACCGAAGCACCGAGATAGCAGAGCGCAATCCGCTGCAGCACGCCGACATAGCGGATCTGCTCGAAGTCGCCGCTCAGCCCGCCGTAATAGATGATGCCCAGCACATAGAGCAGTAGCGCGCGCTTGAGGACGCGCAGATGCGCCGTCGCCTTTCCGTCGCGCTCGACCTGCTTCGGCAGCGCGAGCGTGATGGCCACGCCGGTGATGAAAATGAACAGCGGGAAGATCAGGTCGTAGAAGCGCAGGCCGTCCCAGAAGGGATG
>JBQCFB010000503.1:0-6989 GCA_051959715.1 Pseudolabrys sp. | reverse complement strand
GTGCGCTCGAGCACGGCGAGCGTGAGACCGGTCACCTCGGCGGAAACGTCGACCGTCTCGCCGGCGCGCCGGTCCAGCCGCTCGACCAGGCCCTGCGCCTCGGCGACGACGGCGCCGGCGAAATTCATGACCGCACGTCGTGAAAAGAGCGGCGCCAGCGCGCGCCTCTGCACCCGCCACTGATGGCCTTCGGCGCTCAGCAGCCCGTCAGCGAGACCCGCCGACAGGATGCGCCGCTGCATCCAGTCCTTCTCGTAATTGCCGGCATTGTCGAGCAGCACACGGCGGATCGCCGCTGGCTCGCTGACGACGATGGCGCGGCCGAACGGCAGGCCGCCCGAGACGATCGGCTCCTCGAAATGCGCCTCGGTCCAGGCTTCGAGCGGGTTGGTGGCGAGCACGCGCAACAACGATACGAGGCCGAGAGGCTCGGCCCGCGGCACCGGCGCCGGCGGCCTCGGCAACACGACTGACTGCAGCATGACCCCCCTCGCCTCGCGCTCCACCCGTCACGGACAAGAGCCGTTTAAACAACAAGGTTCCCTTGGGGTTCCCTAACCGGCAAGGGTTTTGTTGCGTTCGGCCCGTTTCGCCCCGTCACGCTGCTGAACCATTTTGGTCTTGCCGCATTGCGCTTAGCGATACCTTCGCTTGGCCGATCAGGGGTTTGCCATGCTTCTGCGCCTCCGTCACGCCGTTGCCGCGGCTTTCGCCGCATGCGCGCTCGCAGCGCCTGTTGCGAACGCCGAAGACGGTCCCTCCGGCATGTGGCGGGTCGAGGACGGCAAGGCGCTCATCCGCATCGTCGATTGCGGCGGCCAGTATTGGGGCGTGGTGGCGTGGGAGCAGACGCCGGGGACCGACAGCAAGAATCCGAATCCTGCCCTCCGGTCGCGTCCAACGCTCGGCATGCCGGTGCTGCTGGCGCTGAAGGCGGACCATCAGGGCGAATGGCGCGGCCACATCTACAATGCCGAGGACGGACAGACTTACGACAGCCACGTCAAGATGGCAGGCGCGGGCCGGCTGCGCGTCGAGGGCTGCGTCATGGGGATCATGTGCGGCGGCGAGACGTGGAGCCGCGCCGGGGCGCCGGCCGTCGCCGAGAGCGTGCAGCGCGCGCCAGCCCATGCGACCACCGGCGCGGGCCGGGCGAGACGATCAGTTGCCACGGAAACGCCGGCGCAAGTCTGCTCAGGACTCGGACGGCGCTGAGCCCTCGCCCTCGCCGCCATTGCGCGGCTTGCCCATGAGCGCCGGCTGAAACAGCACCGCCGCGCCGAGCGTGCAGAACAACGACAAAGCCAGCAACTTGCCCATGCTCGACGTGCCGGGATGGCTCGACAGCCACAAGCTGCCGAACGCGGTCGCGGTCGTCAGCGCGCTCCAGATCACCGCGCGCGTCAGGCTCGACTGCAGCAGGTTCGTCTGTCCGGCGCGCCAGGCCATGATGTAGTAGATCTTGAAGGCGACGCCGACGCCGAGCAGCAGCGGCAGCGCGATGATGTTGGCGAAGTTGAGCGGCATGCCGATCAGCACGCACAATTCCAACGTGACCACGCCCGCCAGCAGCAACGGCACCAGCGTCAACAACACGTCGCCGAACCGCCGCAGCACAATCCATAAAATCACGGCGATCGACAGAAGCGCGTAGATGCCGGCATGGACGAAGGCGGAGACGATCGTCTTGCCCGACTCCAGAATCGAAATGGGACCGCCGATGGCGCCCGGATAGGCGTCGAGCATCGTTTGCGCGAAATTGCGCAGCACATCGGTGTCGTCCGGATTGCCTTTCGGCACGGCCTGCACGCGCGCCTTGCCGTCGGCGGCGATCCACTGCCGCTTCAGCGCGTCCGGCACGTTGTCGGCGGTGACGGGTCCGGCGCCGAGATACCCGGTGAGCTCGCCGAGCGCGACCTGGAGCGGCACGATGAACGCGTCCGCGGCGCGCTGGCGAAGAGCTGCGTCGCCCTGCGCCAGCTTTGACAGGCGGTCGGACAGGCGGCGCGCGGCATCCGCACCCTGCCCGCCCGCATTGCCCGCCATCTGCTTCAGCCGCGCCGCGGTCTTGGTGAGCGCCTCGACATTCTCGGCATCGGTCGGCTTGTCGTCGTCCGGTGCCGTCCGCAGGATCTTGCCGAGCTTAGCGTCGAGATCGCGGATGGCGGCGAGCTTCTGCGGCTGATCGTCCGGGATGAAGCCCTGCAACGTCATCACGCGGTCGACCTGCGGCATGGTCTTCAAGCGCGCCGCGATCTTCTCGGCGCCAGCGAGGTCCGGCGCGACGACATTGACGGCGTTGACGCCGACGCCGGCGTCACGCTGCACGTCGAGCAGCGTCGAGACCGACTCGACCTTCGGGCTGCGCAGGTGGATCGGATCGAAATCGAACGACAGCCAGTAGAGCAGCGGCAGGCCGAGAAGCGCGACGGCCACGGTGCCGACGACGACGCCGATGCGATGACGCTGGAGAAAGTCGTCGACCGGCGCCAGCGCGGCATAGCCGACCGGCTCCGGCTCGCCGACCGGATTCATGACCGTGATCAACGCCGGCAGCAGCGTGATGCTGGTCGCGTAGGCGATCAGCATGCCGAGCCCGGCGATCTGGCCGAGCTCGGAGAGGCCGCGATAGTCGGTCGGCAGGAACGACATGAAGCCCGCGGCGACGGCGGCGGCGGCGAGCGTCAGCGGCACGCCGATCTCGGTCGCGGTGCGGCCGAGCGACTCCTTCAGATCGGGACATTCGAAGCGCTCGGCGCGGTAGCGCACACAGAACTGAATGGCGAAATCAACGCCGAGACCGACGAACAGGACGGCGAAGGCGACCGAGATCATGTTGAGCGCGCCGACCATGAGGAGGCCGAGCGCGGCGGTCATGGCGAGACCGGCGAACAGGTTGATGAAGACCGCGCTTATGATGCGCTTCGAGTTCAGCGCCAGCCACAGGATGACGAGCACGATCACGATCGTGCCGATGATGTTGACGCCCGCCCCTTCCTGGACGGTCGAGAATTCCTCGTCGCCCATCGGCACGGTGCCGGTGAGGCGCACGCGCGCCTGGAAGCGTTCCTTCAGGTGCAGGTCCGCGGCGGCGCGGCGGATCGCGCTGTCGGCCTTCTGCCCGGGCTGGAGCGAGGAGAAGTCGAGCACCGGATCGACCTCGACGAAGCGGCGGAGCCGGCTCGCCGCCGGCTTGGCGCCGCTCATCATCTCCTGCCACGAGAAC
Organism: Pseudolabrys sp.; assembly: GCA_051959715.1. Classification (GTDB taxonomy): domain Bacteria; phylum Pseudomonadota; class Alphaproteobacteria; order Rhizobiales; family Xanthobacteraceae; genus Pseudolabrys. The sequence goes on along the minus strand of JBQCFB010000503.1, from coordinate 3,763 downwards.
GCCGCGGGCTTGCCGGCGAACACGTCGTCGAGCGTGTCGGCCGCCATGGTCATCGGGCGGGTCATTTGATCGAGGGTCAATTTGTTTTGAGCGACCCCGGCGAGACCGAGATTGAGGCCGGAGAGAAGCCCGCGCAGGCTCGGATCGCCGTGCAGCACGTCGATCAACGGTGCGGCCGCGCCCAGCCCCTGCGTGAAGCGCGTCACCTGCTCGGTCGGCTGGAACATGAGGCCGTTGCGGGCAAAGAACGGCCCGCCGGCCAGATCCTCGACCGCCTCGAACAGATCGGGATGCCCCTCGAGGCGTTTCACAAGCTCCGCGGTCGCTGCCGAGACCAGTTCCGGCGTCGGCGCATCGATCACGACCAGCGTCGAGGCGAAATGGCCCGGGAACTCCTTTTCGAACGCCTTATCGCGCTGCCGCCACGCCAGATCGGGGGAAATGAGCTTGGTAATGTCGGTATTGATCGCGAAATGCGTGGCCGTATAGGCGCTCGATGCAACCGCAAGCACCATGACGGCGACGATCACCAGCCACGGGTAGCGCGTGCAAAAGCGGACAATCCGGGAGACGGCGGCAAGCAGCATGAGGCGATGAACCTATTCAACTCGCCCCGGCGGTAGTTCCAAAGTGCAGCCTCGTAATACCAAAGGCAGCGGAACCATTAAGAGCGACCACTATTATCCCCCATCGAACGCCCTTTCGAGGCGTTTGCATGACGCGACCGCCAGGGGGGCAGTCCAGAACGAGCGCCGGGCCGGGACGTCGCCCCCGCGCTTTTGTCAGTAAGGGGTGAATCCCAGATGCCAGCACCCGTTTCCACGATTGACGACGCGCGCCCCGCCACTCTCCTGCAAACGTTGCAGACCCCCGCCGACCTGCGCCAGGTCGAGCCCGGTCAGCTCAAGCAGATCGCCGACGAGCTCAGGGCCGAGACCATCAACGCCGTGGCCGTCACCGGCGGGCACCTCGGCGCCAGCCTCGGCGTGATCGAGCTCACGGTTGCGTTGCATTACGTCTTCGATACCCCTCGTGACAAGCTGATCTGGGACGTCGGTCACCAGGCTTATCCGCACAAGATTTTGACCGGGCGGCGCGACCGCATCCGCACCCTGCGCCAGGGCGGCGGCCTGTCGGGATTCACGAAGCGCGCCGAGAGCGAGTACGACCCGTTCGGCGCCGCGCATTCCTCGACCTCGATCTCCGCCGGGCTCGGCATGGCGACGGCACGGGACCTCGGAGGCGACGACTACAATGTCATCTCCGTCATCGGCGACGGCGCGATCTCCGCCGGCATGGCCTATGAGGCGTTGAACAATGCGGGCGCGCACGGGCGCCGCCTCATCGTCATCCTCAACGACAACGAGATGTCGATCGCCCCGCCGGTCGGCGCGATGTCGAACTATCTGACGCGGCTCCTGTCGAGCCCGACCTTCATGTCGCTGCGCGATCTCGGCAAGCAGGTGGCCGAGCATCTGCCCGAATTCATCAAGGAGCGCGCGGCCAAGGCGGAAGAGCTCGCGCGCAGCTTCGTCACAGGCGGCACGTTGTTCGAGGAGCTCGGCTTCGATTACGTCGGCGTGATCGACGGTCACGACCTCGACCAGCTCGTGCCGGTGCTGGAAAATGTTCGCGACGCCGATGCCGGCCCCATCCTCGTGCACGTGCGTACGCAGAAGGGCAAAGGCTACGCACCGGCGGAGAGTTCGGCCGACAAGTACCACGGTGTCGTCAAGTTCGACGTCGCCACCGGCAAGCAGAAGAAAGCCGCCGCCTCGGCGCCGTCCTACACCAAGGTGTTCGGCGACTATCTGGTCAAGGAAGCGCAACACGACGAGAAGATCGTCGCCATCACCGCCGCCATGCCCGGCGGCACCGGCGTCGACATCTTCGGCAAGCACTTCCCCCACCGCACCTTCGACGTCGGCATCGCCGAACAGCACGCGGTGACCTTTGCCGCGGGTCTGGCGACGCAAGGCTACAAGCCCTTCGCGGCGATCTACTCGACCTTCCTCCAGCGCGCCTACGACCAGGTGGTCCACGCCGTGGCCATCCAGCGCCTGCCCGTGCGCTTCGCCATCGACCGCGCCGGCCTCGTCGGCGCCGACGGGCCGACCCATGCCGGCTCGTTCGACCTCGCCTATCTCGGCTGCCTGCCCGGCTTCGTCATCATGGCGGCGGCCGACGAGGTCGAGCTCGCGCGCATGGTCGCGACGGCGGCGGCGATCGACGACCGCCCGTCGGCCTTCCGCTACCCTCGCGGCGAAGGCATCGGGCTACCGCTGCCGGAGCGCGCAACCCCGCTGGAGATCGGCCGCGGCCGAATCGTCCGGGAAGGGAACACCGTCGCGCTCCTGTCGCTCGGTGGCAGGCTACAGGAGTGCCTGAAGGCCGCGGACAAGCTCGCGGCGCACGGCATTTCCACAACCGTGGCCGACGCCCGCTTCGCCAAACCGATTGATTCTGAAATGGTTTCGCTCCTCGCCCAGTCCCATGAACTCCTAATAACCATCGAGGAGGGGGCTATCGGCGGGTTCGGTTCCCATGTGTTACAGTTCCTTGCCGGAACCGGGGCGCTGGAACAGCCAGGATTCAAGGTACGTTCGATGGTCTTGCCTGACCAATTCATTGACCAGGACTCGCCTGCGGCCATGTACGGCCGGGCCGGTCTCGACGCCGACGGCATCGTTGCCCGGGTGTTCGACGTGTTCAGTACCCGCGCCCCCACCTTGCAGCCTGTCCTGGCGGCAGAGGCCGGCAACGGAGTTATTCGATGAAGGTGATACTTGCGCAGCCACGCGGCTTTTGCGCCGGCGTGGTTCGCGCCATCGAGATTGTCGAGCGTGCGCTCGAGAAATACGGCCCTCCCGTCTACGTCCGGCACGAGATCGTCCACAACAAGTGGGTGGTGGACTCGCTGAAGGCGCGCGGGGCCCGTTTCGTCGAGGACCTGTCGGAGGTGCCGCCGGACGGGATCACCGTCTTTTCGGCCCACGGCGTGGCCAAGAAGGTCGAACTGGACGCCAAGGAGCGCGGCCTGCACGTCCTCAACGCCACCTGCCCGCTGGTCTCCAAGGTGCACACGCAAGGCCGGCACTACCTGCGCAAGGGCCGCACCGTCGTCCTGATCGGCCATGCCGGCCATCCGGAGGTCGAAGGCACGCTGGGCCAGATCCCCGGCGAGGTGCTGCTGGTCCAGAACGAGCGTGAGGTCGATGCGCTGGCCCTCGCGCCCGAGACCCCGATTGCCTATGTGACCCAGACGACCCTGTCGGTCGACGACACGAAAGGCATCATCGCGGCCCTTTATCGGAAATTTTCTGACGTCGTCGGGCCCGGCACCGAGGACATCTGCTACGCGACACAAAATCGCCAAATGGCGCTGCGCGAACTCTCGAAACTGGTGGACGTTATCTTCGTGGTCGGCGCCGCCAACAGCTCGAATTCGAACCGTTTGCGCGAAATCGGGCTGGAAGCCGGTATTCCGACCCACCTCATCGCCAACGGCAGCGAGATCAAGCCGGAGTGGGTCGAGGGGGTCGACAAGGTGGGCATCACCGCCGGCGCCTCGGCGCCCGAAGTGATGGTCATGGATGCGATCGAGGCGCTGCGAAAGTTCGCCCCGGTCGAAGTCTCCTTGCTCCCCGGGCGCGAGGAGAATATGGAGTTCCGCGTTCCTGTCGAACTGCTTCAGGTCAAGAACGCCAGCAAAATAGGTAAGGACGGAAGTCTTGGGCATTCCTCTCTTGCAGAAGTTGATTGT
>JBQCFB010000502.1:0-3187 GCA_051959715.1 Pseudolabrys sp. | reverse complement strand
CATGAAGAACGCCTCCAAGGTCATCATCGTGCCGGGCTACGGCATGGCGGTGGCGCAGGCGCAGCACGCGCTGCGCGAGATGGCCGACCATCTCAAGAAGGAAGGCGTCGAGGTGAAGTACGCCATTCACCCGGTCGCCGGTCGCATGCCCGGCCACATGAACGTGCTGCTTGCCGAAGCCAACGTCCCCTATGACGAGGTGTTCGAGCTCGAGGACATCAATTCCGAGTTCGCGCAGGCGGACGTCGCCTTCGTCATCGGCGCCAACGACGTGACGAATCCTGCGGCCGAGGAAGACAAGACCTCGCCGATCTACGGCATGCCGGTCCTCCAGGTGTGGAAGGCCGGCACCGTCATGTTCATCAAGCGCTCGCTCGCGTCGGGCTATGCCGGCATCGACAACCCGCTGTTCTATCGCGACAACACGATGATGCTGCTCGGCGACGCCAAGAAGATGACCGAGTCGATCGTCAAGGCGATGTGAGCGGCTGGGACGCCACGCCACAGCCGGCATGGCGCGGCCGCGTGCTAGACTCGGGCCCATGCCGTCGAAAACCGTTCTCGCCGTCGCGCTCGCGCTGCTTGCTACGCCTGCGCTGGCCCAACAGTCGTCTTGCGCGCCACCGCTGACGCAGCATGTCCGCATCGAACTCTATTTCGGGATGAGCGTGCACGGGCGCCGTCCGGTCAGCGATCGCGAATGGGCGCGTTTCGTCTCGCACGAGCTCACGCACCGTTTTCCGGGGCTGAGCGTGCTCGACGCGCGCGGTGCCTGGCGTAAGGGCGAGCACGAGCTGCGCGAGCATTCTAAGCTGGTGGTCGTCGTCACCGAGGACGGCCCGGCGACGCGCAACGCCATCGCCGAGGTGGCGGACGCCTACAAGCAGCGTTTCCACCAGACGTCCGTCGGTATCGTCACGCAGCCGGTTTGTGCGGCGTTCTGACGTCGGGTGTCAGGCCACCTGCTTGTCGGCCGCCGCGGCGGGTATCGCGTCCTGATCCGCAGCGTTCGCTGCCGGCGGTACGTAGCGGAACGTGTGGCCGTGCAATGTGACGGTTGGAGCGACGCCGGAATGACCGCCGCCGAAGCCTGCGATGCGCCGTTCGAGCTCGTCGGCGGCGACGTCGCCGGCAATGTCGCAGGCCTCGCGCACCATGGCCTTGGTGCTGCGCCGTCCGCTCCAGCGCAGCGGTAATTCCTGCAACGGCGTCGGATCGCGTGCCAGCGCCGGCGCCAGCCGCCAGATCAGCCGCGCGCACCGCATGAAGGTCAGCCTCTCGAGTTCCTCCACGCTCGTTCCGACCGGCACGTTGAACAGCTCGATGCCGACGATCGGCCCGGCGTCGATCTCCTCGATCATCACATGCGCGGTGGCGCCGAAGACGCTTGTCCCCTGGTAAACCGCAAAATGCGACGGCAGCCAGCCCGGATGGCTCGGCGGCCCGGGATGGATGTTGTAGGCGCCGTAGCCGAGAGCTTCGAGTATCGCTGCGGGCACGACGATCGGCGTCAGGAAGCCGATGATGCGCGCGCGCGAGAGCGTCTCCGGCGCAAGCGCCATGAGGTCGGCCTTGTCGGCCGGCGTCAGGATGACGATTTGCGGATTGTGCTGGCGCAGCAGCCCGGCGAGGGTTTCGCTCTCGGGCGATTGCGCGAGCAGGATGATGGTGTCGAACGGGGCGGATGAGACCGCCGTGGTCTTCGTCATGACACGGCTCCCGCAGGACATAGCCCTGCGTGCGCTCGCGTCGCCCCCGCGGACAGGTATCGCGCCCGCATGGTTCCCAATTTCTTAAAATCGCGGCGATCCCGGCCCGGCCGGTCGCAATTTAATGTAGGCTTTACGAGCGCGGCTGCCGCTAGAACGTCTGGTAGGCCTGCCCGACCTTGCCGCCGACGCGGTCGAAACCTTCGCGCGCCGTCTTGCTGGTGGTGTCGATGTTCATCGCACGTGCGTAGGAGCCGGCGGCCTTCTCCTTGTCGCCGAGCCGCTCATAAGCGAGCCCGCGGCTGATCCAGGCCTGCACGTTCTGCGGCGCGATGGTGACGGCGTCGTCGAGATCGCTCGCCGCGTTCTTGAAATCGTTGACGGCGATGTAGCTCAAGCCGCGCGCGATATAGGGCTCGGCCTGCTGGTTGGACAGGCCGATCGCGGTCGAGAAATCGTCGATGGCGTAGCCGTGCTGATGCTGCGCCTGGTAGAGCAGGCCGCGATTGTAATAGGCCTGCGCATTGTCCGGGCGAATGGCGATGGCCTTGTTGAAATCCTTGAGCGCGCCCAGCGCATTGCCCTGCGCCCGGTAGACCATGCCGCGGCCGAGATAGCCGGTCGAATAATTGGCGTCGATCGACAGCGCCTTGTTGTAGTCGGCGAGCGCGAGGTCGAGCTTGCCGGTCTGACGATAGACGAGCCCGCGGTTGGCGTAGGCCTGCGCGTAGTTCGGATCGATCGTGATCGCCTGGTTGAAGTCGGTCAGCGCGTCCTGGTAGCGGCCGGCCTGGCCGAACACGGAGCCGCGCATGTTGTAGGCCTGAGGGTCGCGCGGATTGCGCTGCACGACGTCGGTGAGCGAGGCGATGTTGGCCGGCGAGGTGGCGAAGACCGCGTCCTCGCTCTCGGGCGCCGCGCCGAGATTGTTGGTCAGGCTCGAGCAGGACGCGAGCGCCAGCGCGATGACCGGCACCAGAGCGAGGCGGGCGTGGCGGAGATGGTCTCGGTCCATCGGAACACAAACTGGGGCGCTGATCCGGCGTCCAGAATGTCCGCCATTGCGGCGAACATTCGACGCCCGACACGAACTCGCCGCCCCCGGCAAAACAATAGCGCGGGCGACACTTGGGGCCCGCGCCATCACCTCATGAAAGTCCGGCCGGCGGCGCGAAGCCGCCGCTCTGCTTAGCCGAAGCGGCGCGCACCGCCACCCGCGCCACCACGACCGCCGGCGCCAGCAGCGCCCGGAGCGGGGCGGGGCTTCATCGGCAGCAGGCCTTCGCGCTGCATCTTCTTGCGGGCGAGCTTGCGGGCCCGGCGGATCGCCTCGGCCTTCTCGCGCGCCTTTTTCTCGGACGGCTTCTCGTAGTGACCGCGCAGCTTCATCTCGCGGAAAATGCCCTCGCGCTGCATCTTCTTCTTGAGCGCCTTGAGAGCCTGATCGACATTGTTGTCGCGAACGAGAACTTGCACTT
>JBQCFB010000501.1:0-2046 GCA_051959715.1 Pseudolabrys sp. | reverse complement strand
TCATCGCCGGCGGCGCCACGCTGATCGCGGCGCAGAACATGCGGGCGAAGCTGATCAAGATCGCAAGCCACATGCTCGAAGCCGAAGGCGGCGACATCGTGCTGGAAGACGGCATGGCGAAAGTCGCCGGCACCGACCGCGCGGTGCCGATCGCCGAGATGGCGCGCGAAGCCTATCATCAGACCCACCGCTTCAAGGGTGCGATCGAGCCCGGCATGACCGAGAAGGGCTCTTACGATCCGCCGGGCACGTTCTCCAACGCCTGCCATGTCGCGGTCGTCGAGGTCGACGTGAAGACCGGCAAGGTGACGGTCGAGCGCTTCCTTGCCGCCGAAGATGCCGGCCGGCTGATCAACCCGATGATCGCCGACGGCCAGGTGCATGGCGGCATCGCGCAGGGCATCGGCAACGCGCTCTACGAAGAGATCATCTATGACGAGAACGGCGCGCCCTTGACCGCGACGCTCGCCGACTACATGACGCCGACCGCGCACGAGGTGCCGGCGATCGAGCTGCACCACAAGGAAACGCCGAGCACCGAGTCCATCACCAAGGCCAAGGGCCTCGGCGAAGGCGGCGGCATCGGCGCGCCGGCGGCGATCGTCAACGCCATCAACGACGCGCTGGCGCCTTTCGACGTCGTTATCGACGAGATACCGGCGACGCCGCAGCGCGTCCGCGCCGCACTGCGCGCCAAGGGACAAGCCGCATGAGCGAGAAGACGCCCATCACGCTGGCCATCAACGGCCGCAAGCACGCGATTTCGGTCGAGCCGCGGCGCACTTTGGCCGACGCCATCCGCGAAGACTGCGGCCAGACCGGCACGCATATCGGCTGCGAGCACGGCGTCTGCGGCGCCTGCACCGTCATCGTCGACGGCGCGCCGGTGCGCTCGTGCCTGATGTTCGCGGTGCAGGCCGACGGCAAGCAGGTCCGCACGGTCGAGGGACTCGCCGACGGAGACAGGCTGCATCCGATGCAGCAGGCCTTCATGGATCACCACGGCCTGCAATGCGGCTTCTGCACGCCGGGCTTCCTCATGCTCGCGGTCGGCGTGCTCGAGCGCGAGCCCGACATCAGCGACGAGGACCTGATCGACGTGCTGTCGTCGAACCTGTGCCGCTGCACCGGCTACCAGAACATCGTCAAGGCCGTGCGCGCAGCGGCCAAAGAGATGCGGAAGTGACATCGGCGAAGATCATCGGCCGCTCCGTCGCGCGACGGGAAGATCCGCCGCTGCTGACCGGACGCGGCCGCTTCGCCGCCGACATCAATTTTCCCGGCCAATGGATCATGCGCGTGGTGCGTTCGCCGGTCGCGCATGGCGAGATCAAGGGCATCGATACGTCGGCCGCGCGCGCTATGCCCGGCGTCCATGCGGTGTGGACGCACGAGGACGTCGCGCACATCCCGCGCATTCCGTTCCGCCTGACCGGGCTGAAGACGCTCGAGCCCTATCAGCAGCCTATCCTCGCCGACCGCGTCGTGCGCTATGTCGGCGAGCCGGTCGCGCTGGTCTTCGCGGACGACGCCTACATTGCCGAGGACGCAGCCGAACTGGTCGAGATCGACATCGCGCCGCGCCAGCCGGTGATGAATGCAGCGGACGCGCCCGGCCCGTTCGACGACGGCCACGGCACCGAGACCCACGTCATCCGCAAGGGCTATGGCGACATCGACTCCGCGTTCCGCGACGCGCACGCGGTCGTGGCGCTCGAACTCGCCGTCGGCCGCCATTCCGGCGTGCCGATGGAGACGCGCGGCGCCATCGCCACCTACGACGGCGCGCGCGACCTGCTCGAGATGCACGGCGCCGCCAAGGTGCCGCACTGGAACCGCGACACGATGGCGCGCATGCTCGGCCGCGAACCCGCGACGATGCATCTGCACGAGGGCCATGTCGGCGGCGGCTTCGGCATTCGCGGCGAGATCTATCCGGAGGACGTCGCGGTCTGCGCCGCAGCGCTCGCCTTCAAGCGGCCGATCAAATGGATCGAGGACCGGCGCGAGCACCTGATCGCCGCCAACCATTCGCGCCAGCAGCAG
>JBQCFB010000500.1:0-2102 GCA_051959715.1 Pseudolabrys sp. | reverse complement strand
GAGCTGCGGCTGCACCTCGACGATGTCCGAATCAGTGAACCAGCGGATCAGGTCAATGTCATGCACGGCGAGATCGATGACGACACCGACATTCGACATGCGCGGCGGAAACGGACCGACGCGCGTAATGCCGATCGAAAGGATATCCTCGTTGCGGATCGCTTCCTTGATCGCCTCGACCGCGGGATTAAAGCGCTCTACATGGCCGATCATCAGGGTGACGCCAGCGCGGCGCGCTGCGGAAATGATGTCGTGCCCCTCCTCGACCGTCGAGGCGATGGGCTTCTCCACCATCACATGCACCCCGCGGGCGATGCAGGCCATGGCGATGTCGCGGTGCAGGTGCGTGGGCGCGGCGATGGTGACCGCATCGACGCCAAGAGAAATCAGCCCGTCGACGTCGATGACAGCGCGACAGCCCAGCGTGTTGGCGACGAACGCTGCCTGCTTGTCGTCCGGATCGGCGATACCGATGAGCTCAGTTCCAGGCAGCCCGGCGAAGACGCGCGCATGGTTCGAACCCATGACGCCGACGCCGATGACGCCAACTCGCAACGGCCGCTCAGTGCCAATGGCAGTCTGTTCGCTCATGCTCGCGATGGCTCCCCCGCCCAATCCGCGTGCCCCCCAGGCCTTGCCTACCATGCTTCGCGGGGAATCAGCGACGACCGGCCCCCAACGGGACGAACACGTTTTGCGTCAAAGCGTTACAGGTAAACAGACGTTGCTTGAATTAACCGCCTCCGGTCCTATTCGGCAGCGCGCGAGGCCGGGACCTCCATGTGGAGACCGCTAGCCACAGCGTCGTCGCGGAACGCTTTGACGGCCGACAGCGACAGGTCCTGCCCCGTCTGGGTGCCCATCGCCGGCATCTTCTTCAGAATGTCGAACGGCGCGGTGATGATGTGGCAGCCCATCTGGTCCGCCTCGACGACGTTGAAGACTTCTCGCGTCGAGGCCCAGATAATCTCGACGTTGCGGGTCGCACGTGCCCGCGCAATCGCGTCTGTCATGATCGGCCGATAGTCGATGCCGAAGTCGGCCAGCCGTCCCGCGAACACCGAGACGCAGGACGGCGCGCCGCCATCGAGTGCCGCGACCGCCTTTTCCACCTGCTCTAACGTGAAGATCGCGGTCATGTTGATCTTGACTCCGTCTCGCGACAGCGAGCGCACGGCCTCAAACAGCGTCTCGCCGCGCGTGTTGATGACGGGCAGCTTGACGTAAACGTTCTTGCCCCAAGTCGCGATCACGCGCGCCTGCGCGACCATTTCCGGAATGTCGTCGGAGAACACCTCGAAGGAGATGTGGCGGTCCGGAACCGCGACGACGAGATCGCGCGCATAGGCGGCGTAGTCGCTGACGCCCGCCTTCTTCAGGAGCGAGGGATTGGTGGTGAAGCCGGCGATCCACTTGTTCTTCGCCATCTCCACGATCTGCGCCTTCTCGGCGCCGTCGGTGAAGAGCTTGACCTTCAACTCGCTGAGCTTCGTCATTGCGGTTCCAGGCTCGGGGTTGCGGGGTTACCCGCCAATATAGGGCGCGCGGGCGTGCCCTCCAATCGGAATCAAAGCCGGTGATAGTCGCGGAACCAGGCGACGAAACGCTTGATCCCCTCGCCGATCGGCGTCGCCGGCTTGAAGTCGACCTCGCGCATGAGGTCGTCGACGTCGGCATAGGTCGCCGGCACGTCGCCTGGCTGCATCGGCAGCAGTTCGCGCTTGGCCTTCATGCCGAGCGCCTCCTCGAGAAGCCGCACGACCTCGAGCAGTTCGACCGGATCATTGTTGCCGATGTTGTAGACCCGCCACGGCGCATTGCTGGAACCGGCGTCGGGGCTCTCCGCCGACCAGTTCGGATCGGGAGCCGGCGCCCGCTCGACCAGCCGCGCGATCGATTCAACGATGTCGTCGACATAGGTGAAGTCTCTGCGCATGTCGCCGTTGTTGAACAGCTTGATCGGCTCGCCGGCGAGGATCGCCTTGGCGAACAGCCACATCGCCATGTCCGGCCGGCCCCAGGGTCCATAGACGGTGAAGAAGCGCAGGCCGGTCAAGGGCAGGCGATAGAGATGGGCATAAGTCTCGCTGATCAGCTCGTCC
>JBQCFB010000499.1:0-4332 GCA_051959715.1 Pseudolabrys sp. | reverse complement strand
GAGACCTCGGTCGAGGACATCATCGCCACGCTCTCCGAAGGCAAGACACCGCGCCTCATCGTCATCGACTCGATCCAGACCATGTGGACCGACACGGTCGAGTCCGCGCCCGGCACGGTCACGCAGGTGCGCGGCGCCGCGCAGGCGCTCATCCGCTTCGCCAAGCGCACGGGCGCCGCGATCATCCTGGTCGGCCACGTCACCAAGGACGGCCAGATCGCCGGCCCCCGCGTCGTCGAGCACATGGTCGACGCGGTCATGTCGTTCGAGGGCGAAGGTTCGCACCAGTTCCGCATCCTGCGCGCCGTGAAGAACCGCTTCGGCCCGACCGACGAGATCGGCGTGTTCGAGATGACCGGCGCCGGCTTGCGCGAAGTCACCAATCCGTCCGAGCTGTTTTTATCCGAGCGCGATCTCGGCACGCCCGGCACCGCCGTCTTCGCCGGCATGGAAGGCACGCGGCCGCTGCTGGTCGAGATCCAGGCGCTGGTCGCGCCCTCCTCGCTCGGCACGCCGCGCCGTTCGGTCGTCGGCTGGGATTCGAGCCGGCTGTCCATGGTGCTCGCGGTGCTCGAGGCGCATTGCGGCGTGCGCCTCGGCGGCCACGACGTCTATTTGAACGTCGCCGGCGGCATGCGCATCCAGGAGCCGGCGGCCGACGTCGCCGCCGCAGCCGCGCTCGTCTCCTCGCTCTGCGACGCGCCCCTGCCGGCGCAGGGTGTCTATTTCGGCGAAGTGTCGCTGTCCGGCGCGATCCGCCCGGTCGCGCAGGCGGCGAGCCGCCTCAAGGAAGCCGCCAAGCTCGGCTTCACCGGCGCGGTGGTCCCGGAATCCGGACGCGAGCCCGGAGACGCGGGCCTCAAGACCCAGGAAATCGGCAGCCTCGCGACCCTGGTGGCCGAAATCGCCGCCAACGGGCGGCGGAAACCCGCCAAATCCGGTGGACAAGACGGGTGACGGCTAGGCCTCACCCCGCTATATAGCGGGCGTCAAAACCGGCCCGCGACGGGCTTCACCAGCAGCCCGGCGCCGGTTCGGATATGGTCCACAGGATAAGCACTTAGGGTCGCGTCCGCCGCCGAGTTCCTCCTGCCCGCCCTAGGCTGGAGGCCCCGACTCGTTTCTGATGGCAGCCGCCCCACGGAGCGCTCGCGCCGATGCCGATCACGCTGCTCGACGTCCTGCTCTTGGTGGTCATGCTGATCTCCGGCCTCCTGGCCATGATCCGCGGCTTCATGCGCGAAGTGCTCTCGATCGCCGCCTGGGGCATCGCCGCCGCCGTGACGCTGTGGGCCTTCCCGCGCGTGACGCCGCTGGCGCAGACCTATTTCTCCAGCGACACGGTCGCCAAGGGCGTGTCCATCGCCGTTGTCTTCCTCGTCACGCTGCTCGTCGTCTCGATCATCACCGTGCGCATTTCCGACATGGTGCTCGACAGCAAGGTCGGCGCGCTCGACCGCTCGCTCGGCTTCCTGTTCGGCCTCGGCCGCGGCCTGATCATCGTCGTCGTCGCCTTCCTGTTTTTCGCATGGCTGGTTCCCGATCGCAGCCAGCCGGACTGGGTGCGCGGCGCAAAGTCCAAGGTCGTCCTGCAAAGCACGGGACAGTGGCTGATGGGCATGTTGCCGGACGACCCTGAAAGCACCATCTTGAAGAGGTTGAAGAAACCGAAACCCGAGGATCAGGAAGGGGCCGACGGCCCGCCTGACAATCGTTCGGAACTCGGCGGCCACACTCTGGCGAGCAACACGGGAACGCATTAGCGATGCAGAAAAGCCCGCAGACCACCGAGCCCGTCCTCGATCTCGAGGCGGACCGGTTGCGCGAGGAATGCGGCGTCTTCGGCATCTTCGGACATCCCGACGCAGCCGCCATTACGGCGCTCGGCCTGCACGCCCTCCAGCATCGCGGCCAGGAAGCGGCCGGCATCGTCTCCTTCGACGGCAAGCGCTTCCACTCCGAGCGCCGCCTCGGCCTCGTCGGCGACACGTTCTCGCGGCGCGAGGTGATCGACCGCCTGCCCGGCACATCGTCGATCGGTCACGTCCGCTATTCGACCACCGGCGAAACCATCCTGCGCAACGTGCAGCCGCTCTTCGCCGAGCTCGAGGGCGGCGGCTTCGCCGTCGCGCACAACGGCAACCTCACCAACGGCATCTCGCTGCGCAAGGCGCTGGTCCATGACGGCGCCATGATGCAGTCGACCAGCGACACCGAGGTGATCCTGCATCTCGTGGCGCGGGCGCGGCGCAACCGCTTCGTCGACCGCTTCATCGAGGGCCTGCGCCAGCTCGAGGGCGCCTATGCCTTCGTCGGCCTGACCAACAAGAAACTCGTCGGCGCGCGCGACCCGCTCGGCATCCGCCCGCTGGTGATCGGCCGCCTCGACGGCTGCCCGATCCTCGCCTCCGAGACCTGCGCCCTCGACATCATCGGCGCGACCTATGTCCGCGACGTCGAGAACGGCGAAGTCGTCATCTTCGACGAGGACGGCTTCCAGTCGCACAAGCCGTTCCCGCCGCAGACGGCGCGGCCCTGCATCTTCGAATACATCTATTTCGCGCGGCCCGATTCCATCGTCGGCGGCCGCAACGTCTACGACGTGCGCAAGGCGATGGGCGCCGAGCTCGCCCGCGAGTCGATGCCGCAGGCCGACGTCGTCGTGCCGGTGCCGGACAGTGGCGTGCCCGCCGCGCTCGGCTTCGCGCAGGCCGCCGGACTTCCCTTCGAGCACGGCATCATCCGCAACCACTATGTCGGCCGCACCTTCATCCAGCCGACGCAGGCGATCCGCGACCAGGGCGTGCGCATGAAGCACTCGGCCAACCGCGCCGTCGTCTCGGGCAAGCGCATCGTGCTGGTCGACGACTCGATCGTGCGCGGCACGACCTCGCGCAAGATCGTGCAGATGATGCGCGACGCCGGCGCGACCGAGGTGCACTTCCGCATCTCCTCGCCGCCGATCAAGCATCCCGACTATTACGGCATCGACACGCCGGACGCAGAGAAGCTGCTCGCCGCCACGCACGACCTCGAGAGCATGCGCCAGTTCATCGGCGCCGACAGCCTCGCCTTCCTGTCAGTCGACGGCATCTACCGCGCCATGGGCTTTGCCGGCCGCGACAATGTGCGGCCGCAGTTCACCGACCACTGCTTCACCGGCGACTATCCGACCGCGCTCACCGATCTCGCGGCGCAGGAAGCCAGCCCGCGGCAGTTGTCGCTCCTCGCCGAGGCGATTTGACTCTTCATCCCTCCCCTGCAAGGGGAGGGTGGTTCCGAGCGCAGCGAGGAACCGGGTGGGGTTTTCTCTCCACCATCGACCACCCCCCACCCCGCTCACATTGTTGGCCACCCTCCCCCTGCGGGGGAGGGATAAGGAAGCAAGTGCATGACTGACAAACCTCTCTCCTCGCGCATCGCCCTCGTCACCGGCGCCTCGCGCGGCATCGGCGCCGAAGTCGCCGTCCAACTGGCGGAGGCCGGCGCGCATGTCGTCGCGGTCGCGCGCACCGCGGGCGGCCTCGAGGAGCTCGACGACCGCATCAAGGCCGCCGGCGGATCGGCGACGCTCGTGCCGGTCGACATGAAGGATTCGGACGGGATCGCCCGCCTGGCGCTGGCGATCAACGAGCGCTGGGGCAAGCTCGACGTCATGGTCGGCAATGCCGGCGTGCTCGGGCCGCTGTCGCCGCTCGATCACGTCGAGCGCATGGACTTCGAGAACAACGTCGCGATCAACCTCACCGCCAACTGGTGGCTGATCCGCACCATGGACGCGCTGCTCAAGCGCTCCGACGCCGGCCGCGCCGTATTCGTCACCTCGGCGCTCGGCTGGCTCGGCAAGGCCTATACCGGGCCTTATGCGGCGGCGAAGGCCGCGCTCAACATGCTGGTGCAGACCTACGCGACCGAGAGCGCCAATTCGAACGTGAAGGTCAACGCCTTCAATCCGGGACCGACACGAACACGTATGTACGCGGGCGGCTGGCCCGGCGTCGATCCGGCGACGCTGACGCCGCCGGAAGATGTCGCGAAGGCGCTCGTGCCGCTGTGCCTGCCGTCGTGCAGCGAGAACGGCAAGGTGTGGAGTTACAAGGACGGGAAGTTCCTGAGCTTCCGCATGCCGGAGTAACGCGCCCGCGCGCTGGCGCTCAATGCTTACGCTTCGCGCGGCCCTCGAACGGGTTCGCCTTCTCGCGCAGCATCAGGCGGATCGGCGTGCCCGGCAGTTCGAACACCTCGCGCAATGAATTGACGAGATAGCGCTTGTAACTGTCCGGCACCGCGTCGGCGCGCGTGCAGAACACCGCGAAGCTCGGCGGCCGCGAC
>JBQCFB010000498.1:0-2992 GCA_051959715.1 Pseudolabrys sp. | reverse complement strand
TGCCCGTGCAGCGAGTTCACGCGGATGGTCTCGGCGCCGAGCAATTTGGCGAACACGCCGCCGGGCGTCAGGCGCACGTCGTGGCGGTCGCCATAGACGACCTCGAGGTCGGGATGGATCTCGCCGTTCGGCAGGCGCGGCATGCGGTGGTTCATGCGGCCCGGCAGGTCCCTGATCTCCGGATGCAGCGAGCCGCCATAGGCGACATTCATTTCCTGAAAGCCGCGGCAGACGCCGAACAGCGGCACGCCGCGTTCGACGCACACCTTCACGAGCGCAAGGGCGAGCGCATCGCGGCGGCGGTCATAGGGCTCGTAGCTCGGATGCTCGTCGACGCCGAAATGCTCCGGGTGCACGTTGGCGCGCGCTCCGGTCAGCAGCACGCCGTCGACGGCGCCGAGCAGCGCGTCGATGTCGGTCAGCGCCGGATCGCCGGCGAAGATCAGCGGCAAAGCCTCGGCGACGTCGTGCACCGCCATCAGGTTGCGCTCGCCGGCACGCTGCGCCGGGAAGCGGTTCTCGACGATGTGCGCGCTGCCGATGATGCCGACCACAGGCCTTTTCATCGCTCGGCTCTCATGTCCGCTTTCGCAAGTCCGCAAAGGCGTCGTCGAGGCGCGCCAGCGCGTCTTCGAGGATCGGCCGCGGCGTGGCGAAGTTGAAGCGCAGCCAGCCATCGCCGCCTGGGCCGAATTGCGAGCCCGGGCTCGCATAGATGCGCGCGCGCTTTGCGACCCGCTCGTCGACCTCGGCGGCCGAAAGCCCGGTCTTGGAGAAATCGACCCAGCCGAGTTAGGTCGCGTCGAGGCGCATCGCGCGCGCACCCGGCGCCGCCGCCTCGATGCGGGCGTCGAGCATGTCGCGGTTCTTCGCGAGATACGGCAGCAGCGCGTCGAGCCACGCCTCCCCCGTCCGCCACGCCGCTTCGGTCGCGACCATGCCGAACAGATTGTATGACGAGAGGCCGCTCGCTGCGATCCGCGCGTCGAGCTTGCGCTTCAGGGCTGCATTCGACGTGACGCAGGCGCCAACATGCGCGCCGGCGAGGTTGAAGGTCTTGGTCGCCGCGTAGCAAGCGATCAGCCGGTCGGCGATCTCGGGCGCGGCCGTCAGGGTCGGCGTGTGCTTCGCGCCCTTGAAGACGAGATCGCAGTGGATCTCGTCGGACACCAGGATCAGGTCGTGCTCAGCGCAGAACGCCGCCAGCGCGCGGATGTCTTCCACCGGCCAGACCGTGCCGCCCGGATTGTGCGGGCTGCAAAAGAACACGACTTTTGTTTTCGGCGTCAGCTTGCCGCGCAACGCGTCGAGGTCCATCGCGTAGTGGCCCTGCGTCTCGACCAGTTGCGCATCGACGATGCGCCGCTCATTGGCGACGATGATCCGGCGGAACGCATGATAGGCCGGCGGGAAGACGACGACCTCGTCGCCGGGCGCGGTGACGGCCTGAAGGATGAGGCCGAGGCCAGACACGATACCCGGCGTTGGGGAAACCCAGTCGGGCTCGATCTTGAGACCGTGGCGACGCCTGAGCCAGTCGACCAGCGCCGCGGCCCAGCTTCCGGTATCGGCATAGTAGCCATGCGTGGCGCGCTGGATTTCCTCGGTCAGCGCGGCCGTCACACCCGGGGGGGCGGTGAAATCCATATCCGCCACCCACATCGGGATCGCGTCCGGCGCGGTAATGCCCGAGAGCTTGGCCATGTTGTCCCACTTCGAGGAGTGGGTGCCGCGGCGCGCGATGACGCGGTCGAAGTCGAACATGGCCTTGCTCCCGATGACGTTCCGTCGGTTACTTTCAAGCGTAGCGCGTCAGTTTATCGCCTTCGAACACGTAGACCACGCCCTGCGCAATGTCGACGAGCGGCGCGGCCGCCGGCTTGGCGATGCCGAGAATGGCCATGAGGCCGCGGCAGGTACCGCCATGCGCGGCCGCGACGACGTCGCCGGTCAGTCTTTCGTACCAGCCGCGCATGCGCGCCGCGACCATCTCGTAGCTCTCGCCCTGCGGCGGCACGAAGCGCCACTTGTCGTGCTCGCGCGCGGCGATGCGCTGCGGGTCGCTGTAGTGCAATTGCGCGATGGTCATGCCTTCCCAGTCGCCGAAGGCGAGCTCGGCAAGCTCATCGTCAGTACGGTAGCCGTCGGGCGCAAGGCCCATCGCCTCGCGCGCGAGCGCCATCGTCTCGGTCGCGCGCACGAGCGGGCTCGACACGTAATCGAGGCTTTGCGGATCGCGGCCGTCGCGCGCGAACAGCCCGCGGAGGATTTCGCCGCAATGCGCCGCCTGCCCGCGGCCGCGCGCGTTGAGCGGCACGTCGCGGCGGCCCTGAAGCCTCCCGGCGACGTTCCAGTCGGTCTCGCCGTGTCGAAGATAGAAGACGGTCGGGCGCGGCATGTTGCAGTAGACCGTCTATCGACCCGTTCGTCCCCGCGAAGGCGGGGACCCAGCTGTGAGTCGGCGCTGGATTCCCGCTTGCGCGGGAATGAGCGGAGTAGGTTTATCAGCCGCCGTTATTGTCCTTGCCGACGGCGATGTCCGGCGCGTCGGGGTGCTTCATGCCGACGACGTGGTAGCCGGCGTCGACGTGGTGGATCTCGCCGGTGACGCCGCTCGACATGTCGGAGAGGAAATAGACCCCGGTCTTGCCGACGTCCTCGAGCGTCACGTTGCGCCGAAGCGGCGTGTTGTACTCGTTCCACTTGAGGATATATCGGAAGTCGCCGATGCCGGAGGCGGCGAGCGTCTTCAGCGGGCCGGCGGAAATGGCGTTGACGCGGATGTTCTTCTCGCCGAGATCGGCCGCCATGTAGCGCACCGAACATTCGAGCGCCGCCTTGGCCAGACCCATGACATTGTAGTGCGGCATCCATTTCTCGGCGCCGTAATAGGTCAGCGTCAGCATCGAGCCGCCATTGGTAATCAGCTTCTCGGCGCGCTGGGCGATCTCCGTGAAGGAATAGCAGCTGATCACCATGGTCTTGGTGAAGT
>JBQCFB010000497.1:0-3207 GCA_051959715.1 Pseudolabrys sp. | reverse complement strand
ATCGGCGGCTCGGCCTGCCCGCGCGCCATGACCAAGACGTTCCAGGAAGACTACGGCGTCGAGGTCATCCACGCCTGGGGCATGACCGAGATGAGCCCGCTCGGCTCCTTGTGCACGCTCAAGCCGGAATATGCCGCGCTCGAAGGCGACGCGCGGCTCGACGTGCAGATGAAGCAGGGCCATCCGCCGTTCGGCGTCGAGATGAAGATCACCGACGATAACGGCCGCGACCTGCCGTGGGACGGCAAGACCTTCGGCCGCCTCAAGGTCCGCGGGCCGGCGGTGGCGAAGGGCTACTACAAGGGCGAAGGCGCCGAAGTGTTCGCCGCCGACGGCTGGTTCGACACCGGCGACGTCGCGACCATGGACGAGCACGGCTACATGCAGATCACCGACCGCTCCAAGGACGTGATCAAGTCCGGCGGCGAATGGATCTCGTCGATCGATCTCGAAAACCTCGCGGTCGGCCATCCGAAGGTGGCGGAAGCCGCGGTGATTGGCGTCGCGCATCCGAAGTGGGACGAGCGGCCGCTGCTCGTCGTCGTGCTCAAGAAGGGCGAGACAGCCACGAAGGAAGAGCTGCTCGGCTTTATGCAGGGCAAGATCGCCAAGTGGTGGATGCCGGACGACGTCGCCTTCGTCGACGAGATCCCGCACACGGCGACGGGCAAGATCCTCAAGACGCGCCTGCGCCAGCAGTTCGAGGGCTACAAGCTGCCGACCGTGCAGGCGGCGGAGTGAAGCGCTTTATCCCTCCCCTGAAAGGGGAGGGTCGCCGCGCGCAGCGCGGCGGGGGGGGGTTCATTTGCAACAACGGCGCCCCCACCCGGCTCGCTTTCGCTCGCCACCCTCCCCCGCAAGCGGGGGAGGGATAAGAGCTGTCGGGACATCCCGGCCGTAACCGTGTATGACGCATCCCGCTTGAAACGGAGATCATCATGCGCACTTTGGTTCGCGCGCTCGCCCTGACGGCGCTCGTCGCCGGCTGCGGCGTCGCCGTCGCAATCGATCAACCCGCCACCGCTCAAACCGCCGGAAAGAAAACCATGACCACAGCTTCGGGCCTGCAATACACCGATGAGACCGTCGGAACCGGCGCGCAGCCCAAGCCCGGACAGACTGCTGTCGTGCATTACACCGGCTGGCTCTACGTCAACGGCACCAAGGGCAAGAAATTCGACTCTTCGCACGACCGCAACGAGCCGTTCGAGTTTCCGGTCGGCCGCGGCCGCGTCATCAAGGGCTGGGACGAAGGCGTCGCGACCATGAAGGTCGGCGGCAAGCGCACCCTGATCATCCCGCCCGCGCTCGGCTACGGCGCCTCCGGCGCCGGCGGCGTCATCCCGCCGAACGCGACGCTCATGTTCGACGTCGAACTGCTGGCGGTGAAGTAGCGCCTGCCGCGATGCGGCTGGGCATCGACCTCGGCGGAACGAAGACCGAGATCATCGCGCTCGGCGACGACGGCACGGTGCTCGCGCGTGAGCGCCTGCCGACGCCGGCGGGTGACTACGACGGCACGATCCGCGCCATCGGCAGCCTCGTTTCCGGCGTCGAGGCGCGGCTCGGCCGCACGGGCACCATCGGCATCGCCACGCCGGGCGCGCTGTCGGCGCGAGGCGACGTGCTGAAGAACTCGAACAGCATCGTGCTCAACGGCAAGCCGCTCAAACGCGACCTCGAAGCCGCGCTCGGCCGCACCATCCGCATGGAGAACGACGCCAACTGCCTCGCGCTGTCCGAGGCGGTCGACGGCGCCGCGGCCGGCGCAACGATCGTGTTCAGCGTCATTCTCGGCACCGGTGTCGGCGGCGGCCTCGCCATCGCCCGCAAGGTGGTCACCGGCCGCAACGCGATCGCCGGCGAGTGGGGCCACAATCCCCTGCCCTGGCCGCGCGACGACGAGCGGCCCGGCCCCGCCTGCTATTGCGGAAAGTCCGGCTGCATCGAAACCTTCCTGTCGGGCGCGGGACTTGCGAACGACCACCGCACGCGCACGGGGCAAGGCCTCGCCGCGCACGACATTGCCGCTGCCGCCGCAAAGGGCGATGTGCAGGCACGGGCCTCGCTCGGCGCTTACAAGGACCGGCTGGCGCGCGGGCTCGCCTCCGTCGTCAACATCGTCGATCCGGACGTCATCGTGCTCGGCGGCGGCCTGTCGAACATCGATGCGATCTATGACGGGCTGGTCGCGCAGGTCGGGCGATATGCGTTTTCGGACGTGATCGAGACGCGCATTCTCCGCGCGCAGCACGGCGACTCGAGCGGCGTGCGCGGCGCCGCCTGGCTGTGGCCGGCGCAAACGCCGTGATGAAACGGAACAGCCGCGCCGCTGCGGCGTTTTCCCGGCACACCGCGCGCCGGGTGACAACCGGCCCTAACGGGGACGACGGACGCAGCTGATTTTGCCGGTTTCTGGCTGCGGCACCAACGCATCGGTACGCGTACGACGTCTGACCTGTTCCCGGCGCGCGACTTTCCCTCTCCGCCACAAAAACTTCGTCCGGCATGGAACCGGACCGGGCCCGGTTTCGTCTTTATGGGAACCGGAACCTGAGGAGGGCGGGCACCATGGCCAAGAAGAGGATCGTCGATCAGGCGCTGAACGTGGCGCGCATCGCCGCCGGCGCGGCGCTGGATGCCGCGGCGGACGAGGCACGGCGCGTGATCGCCGAGACCGTCGCCAGCACCGCGGCCAAGCTCGAGGAGCGGGCCAAGGACGCTCTGCCCGCAATCGAGGGCGCGGTCAGGAGCCAGGCGAAGCGGGTCGATCGTGCGCTCGGCACGCGCAGGACCAAGAAGAAGACCGCGAAGAAAAAGACCGCCAAAAAGAAAGCGCCTGCTACACGGCGCTTGAAGAAGAAGGCCGTGAAGGCGCGGTCGGCCGCCAAGAAGGCCGCGCGCAGGAAGACCGCAAAGAAATCGGCGGCCGGGCGAAAGAAGCGCCGCTAGGCGCCGATCGCGCCGGCGCCGCTGCCATTTGCGCCGCGTGATCGCGAGAAGCGGGCAGCCGCCCGCCCCCACCATCACGGCCATTTGAACCGGCGCGGCGGCGCGCCGGGACGATGTGCTATTCCGCGGTGTTTGCCGTCGGGGGCGCCGACCGACGAGCACTTCTTGACCACTGCCTATCTCAACCGCATCGCCACGGCCGTGCCGCATCACGACGTGCATGCGCTGTTCACCCGACATGCGCTGGACGCTCTC
>JBQCFB010000496.1:0-4563 GCA_051959715.1 Pseudolabrys sp. | reverse complement strand
CGCATGCGCAGCACGTTCGGCTTCTGCCGTTCGACGTCGACCGCGCCCATGTAGACGATGCACGGCAGGCCGAACTTGGCGCAGAGCGTGGCGGTCGCGACGCCGTGCATGCCAGCGCCGGTCTCGGCGATGATGCGCGTCTTGCCCATGCGCCTGGCCAGCATGATCTGGCCGAGCACATTGTTCACCTTGTGCGCGCCGGTGTGGTTGAGCTCTTCGCGTTTGAAATAAATTTTAGCGCCGCCGCCCGAGAGGCCGGAGGCCGTTTGTCTTAAATGCTCCGTTAAGCGTTCGGCGAAGTAGAGCGGCGACGGGCGGCCCACATAGGTCGCGAGATGGCCGTCCATCTCCTTCTTGAACGCAGGATCGGCCTTGGCCTCGTTATAGGCGCGCTCGAGATCGAGGATCAGCGGCATCAGGGTCTCGGCGACGAAGCGCCCGCCGTAAATGCCGAAGTGCCCGCGCTCGTCGGGACCGGTGCGGAAGGAATTTGGCTGCTGCTGAACGCTCATACGATCGTTTCTTTCGGAAGCTCGAGGGGCGCTTCGGCGTCGCGCGCGGCGCGGATGAAGGCGCGGATGCGGCCGGGGTCCTTGACGCCCGGCGCGCGTTCGACGCCGGACGAGACATCGACGCCGCGCGCGCCCGAGACGGCGATCGCCTCGATGACATTGCCGGGGTCGAGGCCGCCGGACAGCATCCACGGCACGCGCGTATCGACGCCTTTGAGCAGCGTCCAGTCGAAGGTGTTGCCGAGCCCGCCGGGTCGGGTCGCATCGGCCGGCGGCCGCGCGTCGAACAGGAGCCGGTCGGCGACGGCCGCGTAGGGGCGGATTGCGGCGAGGTCCGCACGCGCCGCGATCGGCAAGGCCTTCATGACCGGGATGCCGAAGCGCGTGCGCACGGCGACGACGCGGTCGGTCGTTTCCTTGCCGTGCAGCTGGAGCATGTCCGGCTTCAGCGCGCCGATGATGCCGGCGAGGAAGTCGTCATTGGCGTCCACCGTCAGCGCCACCTTGCCGGCGCGTCCCTGGACCTGCGCGCCGAGGGTACGGGCGGCCTCCAGACCGATATTGCGCGGGCTCGGCGCAAAGAACACGAAGCCGACATAGTCGGCCCCGGCTTCGAGCGCGACCTCGAGCGTGTCGGGGGCGGAAAGCCCGCAGATTTTGATGGTCAAAGCCATGGTCGGGGCGCGTTCTAGCGCCTTATCGCCACTATCGCAAAGCGGCTGGGCTCAGGGAACCGGGGGCGCAACGGCCGGAAGGACCGCTCGCGGGGCGGCCTCGCGGCGGGCCTCCTCTTCGGCGGCGCGACGGCGCATCGCCTCGATCTCCTGGTGGAGCGCGCGGACATCGGCATCGAGCCGGCGCGCGCTGCGCCGCCAGCTTGCCTGCCGCAGCCAGGCAGCGATGCCGCCGATGAGGACGCCGAGGATCACCAGCACGAAGATCAGCACGAACAGCGGCAGGCTGGCGGCATAGGCGGGGCTCGCCGACGAGAACGGGTCGAACGAGACGGTCACGGTCTGCCGGTTGGCCAATGCGAACGCGACGATCACGATCGCCAGCGGCACGATGATCACGGCGGTAACGATCTTGCGGACCATGAGACAAGCCTCGCGCGCGGCTGGCCGGCGCCAGCCCGAATGCCTTCAACAGGCGCAATCTAGGGGCCTGCGGCCCCGGCACAAGATTGGTCCGCGGGCCTAGCGGTGCGCTTCGGCCGGAGCGTGGCCGGACGAGGGCGCGGCCGCGCCGTCACCCTTGTTCAGACGCTCGCGCATTTCCTTGCCGGTCTTGAAGAACGGCACCGACTTCTGGTCGACCGAGACATGCGCGCCGGTACGCGGGTTGCGTCCGGTGCGCGCCGGCCTGTGCTTGACCGAGAAGGCGCCGAAGCCGCGCAGCTCGACGCGGTCGCCGCGCGCCATGGCCGCGGTGATCTCGCCGAGGATGGCGTTGACGATGTTCTCGACGTCGCGCTGGTACAGGTGCGGATTCTGCGAGGCGATGTGCTGGACCAGTTCAGACTTGATCATGAATCCGCTCGCCACCTAGGGTCACTGAGATGACGGAGGGTGCCAAAGGGCTAGCAGACCGTCAAGATTTAGTCTCTCGACCGCCGTGGCGCCGCCCCATTCCTGCACCCAGCGCGCGGCCGTCGACAAACCGACCGCGTCGAAGCCCCAGGCCGCGACGTGCAGGAACGACAGCTCGCTGAAGCGCGGTTCGAGCGGCACGTTCCGCACCGGAGTCGAGGCCGGGACCTTCTTTTCCTGCTCCAGCCAGGCGAGCGCCATCTTCTCGTTGCCGATTCCGTCGATCAGCCGGAGCGGAACCGCCTGCCGCCCTGTGAAAACGCGTCCGTCGGAGACAGCCGCGAGCTGCGCGTCGCTCATCTGCCGGCGCGACCGCACCAGATCCTTGAACCAGGCATAGCTGTCGAGGACGATCGCCTCGATCGCGGCGCGCGCTTCGGGGCTGGTCGGCTCGAAGCCGTTCGGCGCGGCCTTCAGCGGTGACGACTTGATGCTCTCGACCTTCACGCCGATGGTCTTGAGCACGTCGCTGAAGTTCGGGAACTGGAACAGGACGCCGATCGAACCAACCAGCGACGTGTCCTCGGCGATGATGTGATCGGAGGACAGCGCGGCGATATAGGCGCCCGACGCGGCAAGCCCGTCGACGACGACCACCATCGGTTTCTTCGCCTGCAGATCGCGCAGGGAATCGTACAGCTGCTGCGAGCCGGCCGTCGTGCCGCCGGGGCTGTCAATGTGGACGATCACCGCCTTGGCGCGCGAACGCGACAGGCGCGACAGCGCCTCGACGCGGTCCTGGTTGTTGCGGATCAGGCCCTGGATGCGGATGCGGGCGATGTAATCGCCCGGGCGCGAGAAGCGGTTCGGGCCGACGGCGAAGACGGCGCCGGCGATCGCCACCAGCACGACGACGACCGCAGCGACGCGCCAGAAGGTGAGCTTCCGCCGCAGGCGGCGGCGATCGACGATGGCGTCGGCATCGAGCGACATGGGCGACGGATCCTTTCCTTCGGCCGTCCCGGCGCGAGAGCCTCGGCGCACGCACCCTGAACGGCAGCAAGTCTACCGTTTGCGGCCATTCTTGGCACGGTCATGTCGCAAATAAAAAAGACCCCCGGAGCACGAGCCCCGGGGGTCGATTGCGTCAGAACCGGGCCGTGAGCCGGCTCAGTCTTCCTTGTCCTCGCCGGCGCGCTGCTTGAGCGCGGCGCCGAGGATGTCGCCGAGCGACGCACCGGAGTCGGCCGAGCCGTACTGCGCCAGGGCTTCCTTCTCCTCGGCGACTTCGAGCGCCTTGATGGAGACGGCAAGCTTGTGCGTCTTGCGGTCGAACTGGGTGACGCGGGCGTCCACCTTCTGGCCGACCGAGAAGCGCTCGGGGCGCTGCTCGGCTCGGTCACGCGCGAGATCGTTGCGCTTGATGAAGGTCATCAGGTCGGTGCCGGCGATCTTCACGTCGATGCCGGCTTCCTTGACGTCGGTCACTTCGCAGGTGACGACCGAGCCCTTCTTCATCTCGCCCGCGGCGCCCGAGGCCATCGGATCGCCGGCGAGCTGCTTGATGCCGAGCGAGATGCGCTCCTTCTCGACGTCGACGTCGAGAACCTGCGCCTGCACCATGTCGCCCTTCTTGTACTCGTCGATCACCTGCTCGCCCGGACGCTTCCAGTCCAGGTCGGAGAGGTGGACCATGCCGTCGACGTCGCCGTCGAGGCCCAGGAACAGGCCGAATTCGGTCTTGTTCTTGACCTCGCCCTCGACCACCGAGCCCGGCGGGTGCTTCTCAACGAAGACTTCCCACGGATTGCGCATGGTCTGCTTGAGGCCGAGCGAGATGCGGCGCTTGACCGGATCGACCTCGAGGATCTGCACTTCGACTTCCTGCGACGTCGAGACGATCTTGCCGGGGTGGACGTTCTTCTTGGTCCACGACATTTCGGAGACGTGGATGAGGCCTTCGATGCCCGGCTCCAGCTCCACGAAGGCGCCGTAGTCGGTGATGTTGGTGACGCGGCCCTTGAAGCGCGCGCCGACCGGATACTTGGCCTCGATGCCCTGCCACGGATCGTCGAGCAGCTGCTTCATGCCGAGCGAGATGCGGTGCGTCTCGTGGTTGATCTTGATGATCTTGACCTTCACCTGCTGACCGATGTTGAGCACCTCGGTCGGGTGATTGACACGGCGCCAGGCGATGTCGGTGACGTGCAGGAGGCCGTCGATGGCGCCGAGGTCCACGAACGCGCCGTAATCGGTGATGTTCTTGACCACACCGTCGATGACCTGACCCTCTTCGAGATTCTGCACCAATTCCTGGCGCTGCTCGGCGCGGGTCTCTTCCAGCACCGTGCGGCGGGAAACGACGATATTGCCGCGGCGGCGGTCCATTTTCAGGATCTGGAACGGCTGCTGATTGTTCATCAGCGGCGCGACATCGCGAATCGGGCGAATATCGACCTGCGAGCGCGGCAGGAAGGCGACCGCGCCATCGAGGTCGACGGTGAAGCCGCCCTTGACCTGAT
>JBQCFB010000495.1:0-3454 GCA_051959715.1 Pseudolabrys sp. | reverse complement strand
ATGATGACGCGGTCACTGTTGTTGTCGGAGCAGGCCGAGGCCGACAACAAGCCCGAGCTCGAGATCTTCGCCGACGACGTCGTCTGCGGGCACGGCGCGACCGCCGGCGCACTGGATCCGGGCCTGAAATTCTACCTGATGTCGCGTGGCATTTCTGACGCCGAGGCGGAGGCGCTGCTGATCCAGGCCTTCATCGGCGAGACCGTCGAGGAGATCGCACACGAAGGCATCCGCGAGGCGCTGATGAATGCGGCCATCGCCTGGCTGCGGGCGAGGGCGGCATGACCCATTCTGCTTCTCCGCTGTCATGCGCGGGCTTGACCCGCGCATCCCGATCAGGAGGGCTCGGTGCCCGCTCAAGCGGGATGGCCGGGACAAGCCCGGCCATGACGGGAGTGTGTGGCTGGCGTAAGGAATGTTTTTGAGATGCACCCGGCAGTGAAGAACGGCAGCTACGACGTCGCCAAGATCCGTGCCGATTTCCCGGCGCTGGCGATGTCCGTCTACGGCAAGCCGCTCGTTTATCTCGACAACGCCGCCTCGGCGCAAAAGCCGCAGGCCGTCCTCGATCGTCTGACCAAGGCCTATACGTCCGAATATGCCAACGTGCATCGCGGCCTGCACTTCCTCGCCAACGAAGCGACGGAAGCTTATGAGGGCGCGCGCGAGTCGGCGCGGCGCTTCATCAATGCCGGCCGCAAGGAAGAAATCGTCTTCACCCGCAACGCCACCGAGGCGATCAACCTCGTCGCCTATACGTTCGGCCGCGAGCGCATCAGGGAAGGCGACGAGATCGTGCTCTCGATCATGGAGCACCATTCGAACATCGTCCCCTGGCATTTCCTGCGCGAGCGCTACGGCGCGGTGATCAAGTGGGCGCCGATCGACGAGGACGGCAACTTCCTCATCGACGAATTCGAGAAGCTGCTCGGCCCGAAGACGAAGATGGTCGCCATCACGCAGATGTCGAACGCGCTCGGCTCGCCGGTGCCGATCAAGGAGGTCGTGCGGCTCGCGCACGCCCGCGGCATCCCGGTGCTGGTCGACGGCGCTCAAGGGTCCGTGCATCTCGACGTCGACGTTCAGGACCTCGATTGCGACTTCTACGCCATGACCGGCCACAAGCTCTACGGCCCGACCGGCATCGGAGTGCTCTACGGCAAGTTCGAGTACCTTTCGGCCATGCCGCCGTTCAACGGCGGCGGCGAGATGATCGGCGAGGTTACGGAAGACCGCATCACCTATGGCGAGCCGCCGTACCGGTTCGAGGCCGGCACGCCGGCGATCGTGCAGGCGATCGGCCTCGGCGCCGCGCTCGATTACATCACATCCATCGGCAAGGAGCGCATCCGCTCCCACGAGACCGAGCTGGTGAAATATGCGCATGAGCGGCTGCGCGAGCTCAATTCGATCCGCATCATCGGCAATGCCCGCGATAAGGGTCCGATCGTCTCGTTCGAATTGAAGGGCGCGCATCCGCACGACGTCGCCACCATCATCGACCGCGCCGGCGTCGCCGTGCGCGCCGGCACACATTGCACCATGCCGCTCCTGGCTCGCTTCGGCGTCACCGCCACCTGCCGGGCCTCGTTCGGCCTCTACAACACCAAGGACGAGGTGGACGCGCTCGCCGCCTCGTTGATCAAGGCGCAGGAATTCCTGTCATGACCGAAGAAACGCCCGTCACCGATGCGCCGGCGCCGGCCCCCGCGGCGGACAAGCCGCCGGAGAATGCCGCGATCTCGGGCTCTGCGGGCCTGCCGCAGGGCGATCTCGAGCAACTGACCGACGGCATCATCGCCGCGCTCAAGACCGTCTACGACCCCGAAATCCCGGCCGACATCTACGAGCTCGGGCTCATCTACAAGGTCGATATTGCCGACGACCATGCGGTCAAGATCGACATGTCGCTGACCTCGCCGAATTGCCCGTCGGCGCAGGAACTGCCGATCATGGTCGAGAACGCCGTCTCCAGCGTTCCCGGCGTCAAGGAAACCAAGGTCGACGTCGTCTGGGACCCGCCCTGGGACCCGAGCCGGATGTCGGACGAGGCGCGACTCGTGTTGAATATGTGGTGATGCCGCGGGTGTGAGTTGCGGTTTCGCGATTGAAGGCCAGATACTGACTGAACGAGGACGGACATGGCCACTGCACGACCCCGACCCCAGGTGATGCGGCTCACGGACGCCGCCGCCGAGCGCATCAAGGCTGTGATGGCGCGCGCCGACAAGCCGGTCGCGGGCGTCCGCGTCGGCGTCAAGAATGGCGGCTGCGCCGGCATGGAATACACGATGGAATATGCCGACGCGGTCAAGCCGAGCGACGAGGTGATCGAGGACAAGGGCGTCAAGCTCCTGATCGACCCCAAGGCGGTGCTGTTCCTGCTCGGCACCGAGATGGACTTCAAGACCGAGAAGCTGTCGGCGCAGTTCGTGTTCAACAACCCGAACCAGACCTCGGCCTGCGGCTGCGGCGAGTCCGTGCAACTCACCCCGGCGAAGGACTACGAGTCGCAGTAGCGCCGCGCGATCCGCGATGGATGCCGACTTCATCCGCGACCTGTTCAGCGAGTTCGGTCCGGTCGACGTGCGCCGCATGTTCTCTGGCGCCGGCGTCTATGCCGACGGCATCGTATTCGCGCTGGTGCTGCGCGACGCGCTCTGGCTGACGGCGGACGAGCAATCCGCGCCGCGCTTCGAGGCGGAGGGCTGCGGGCGGTTCGACTACACGCGCAAGAGCGGACGCCGCGGTCATCTGCCGTACTGGCGGCTGCCGGACCGGCTTTATGACGATCCGGCGGAGCTCGCGGAGTGGGCGCGCGTCGCGCTCGCCGTCGCCCGCGTCCGCAAGACGGCGAAGGTCAAGCGTAAGAAGCCGTCGGGTAAAAAGAAGCGCCGTTAGATCAGGCGACTTTGGCCGCCGTCGCGGCGCCCGCCGCCACTTCCGGGTCGGTTTCGCACATGACGCGATTGCGACCGTGGCGCTTGGCGGCATAGAGGCAAGCGTCGGCGCGCTCGATCAGCGTCTGCGGCGTATCGTTTTTGTGCAGCGTGGCGACGCCGATCGAGACGGTGACGCGGCCGAGATGCTCGCCGGTCGAGCGCTTCATCAGTTCCTTGGTCATGACCGCGCGGCGGATGTGGTCGGCGACGGTGATCGCCGAGCGCAGCACCGTGTTCGGCAGCACGACCGCGAACTCCTCGCCGCCGTAACGCGCGGCGGTGTCCTGGCCCTTGACGTTCTGCTTCACCGACATGGCGACGAGGCGAAGCACCTGGTCGCCGGTCAGGTGGCCAAACGAGTCGTTGAACGTCTTGAAGTGGTCGATGTCCGTCATCATCAGCGACAGCGCCTCGTTGCGGTCGCGCGCCTCGGCAATCGCCGCCTCGACCGTGACGTCGAAGAACTTGCGGTTGGCGAGCTGAGTGAGCGGATCGGTCAGGCTCTCGGTGCG
>JBQCFB010000494.1:0-3108 GCA_051959715.1 Pseudolabrys sp. | reverse complement strand
CAGCGCCGGGGCCGAAGCTTTCGACCACGAGGCCGAAGCGCGCAAGCTCCTCGGTGCGGGCGGCGAGCCGCGCGGCGTCGCTTTCGTCGAGATCGACGATCTCCGGAATGAGCAGAATCTGCCGCGCGACACCGGTGTGATCGAGCGCACTTTTGAGTCGCTCGTAGACGATGCGCTCGTGCGCGGCATGCGGGTCGACGATTACGAGGCCGTCGCGCGTCTGCGACACGATGTAGTTCTCGTGGATCTGCGCGCGCGCCGCTCCGAGCGAATGGTCGAGCAGCTCCGGAGCGGGCGCTGCTTCGGCCAGCGCTGCGGATGGCGCGCCGACGTCGAAGGCTGTCTGCGCGGCTTCGGCAAGGCCGAGCGCATTGGCGCCGACGACAGGCGCGAAGGGCGAACGCCGCCAGTCATAACCGCCGCGCGGTGGCGCAGCCGCAGGCCGGAACGTGGCGATGGTCGCGCCGCCGCCGGTCGTCGCGGCGCGCTGCGCGTCGCGCGACAGTGCGTCCTTCAACGCGCGCACGATGAGCCCGCGCACCAGTGCGCCATCGCGGAAGCGCACCTCGGTCTTGGCCGGATGCACGTTGACGTCGACCTCGTGCGCATCGAGCGTGACGAACAGGGCGAGCAGCGGATGCCGGTCGCGCGGCAGGTAGTCCGCATAGGCCGCGCGCACCGCGCCCACCAGAAGCTTGTCGCGCACCGGGCGGCCGTTGACGAACATGAACTGGCCGAGCGAATTCGCTCGAGACAGCGTCGGCAGGCCGGCGAAGCCCGACAGGTGCACACCTTCGCGCTCGGCCTCGACGGCGATCGCATTGGCGCGGAAGTCGGCGCCCATGACGTCGCCGAGCCGCGTCAGCTCGTCGGCGGCGGGTCCCCATGTCACCGGCGCGCGCTCCTCGCCGGCGAGCGTGAAGGCGACGTCGGGCCGGCTCATGGCGAGGCGCCGCACCACTTCGCGCACCGCTTCGGCCTCGCTGCGATCGGTCTTGAGAAATTTCAACCGCGCCGGCGTCGCATAGAAGAGATCGCGCACCTCGACCATCGTGCCTTGGGTGAGCGCCGCCGGGCGGATTTCGGACTTCACGCCCGCATCGACCGTCAGCGCCCAGGCGTGCGGCTCGCTCGCGTGCCGCGTCGTGATGGTCAGCCGCGACACCGCGCCGATCGACGGCAGCGCCTCGCCGCGGAAGCCGAGCGTGCGGATATCGAGGAGATCGTCGCCGGTGAGCTTCGAGGTCGCGTGCCGTTCGACCGCCAGATCGAGGTCGGCGCGGGTCATGCCCTCGCCGTCGTCGGTAATGCGGATCAGGCGGCGGCCGCCGCCGTCGGTCAGCACGTCGATGCGGGTCGCGCCGGCATCGAGCGCGTTCTCGACCAGCTCCTTGACGACGCTCGCCGGTCGCTCGACCACCTCGCCGGCGGCGATGCGGTTGACGACACCCTCTGAGAGCTGGCGGACGGGCATTCTCGTTCGGAACCCGGTTGATTCGATTGGGTGGAGTTTACCGGGCCGGGTATGGCCCCCGCGAGGCGGCCGGCCGCTCTGCCCCCGCTATTCAGGCCTCAATCGAAGCCCGGCTTGCGCTGCCGCAGGCTCTTGATGCCGGACCGCCGCTTCTTCGACTCCAGCCGCTCGCGCTTGGCCGATTTCGGCACCTTGGTCGCCCGCCGCACAGTGGGCTTCACCGCCGCCTGGCGGATCAGGTCGAACAGACGGTCGCGCGCCTCGGCGCGGTTGCGCGACTGGTCGCGGTGCTCCTGCGCGACGATGACGATGACCCCGTCCTTGGTCAGGCGATGGCCCGCGAGGCTCATCAGCCTGATCGCGACGTCGTTCGGCAGCGACCGCGAGCGCCGGGCGTCGAAGCGCAGTTGGACCGCCGACGACACCTTGTTGACGTTCTGCCCGCCGGGCCCCGAGGCGCGCACGAACGATTCCGAGAGTTCGGATTCGTCGAGCGAAATCGAATCGGTGACGCGGATCATGTAACGAATGTAGACGCCGGCCGGGCAGTTGTCGCCTTGCGGGTCACACCCCCTCGACGAAGACCAGCGTCCGCTCCAGCGCCCCAGCGTGGCGAACCGCCAGCGCCTCGGCATATTCGGGCGACGCGTACCATTCCTTCGCCCGCGCCATGCTCGGGAATTCGACGACGACGATAGACTTCTCCGGGTCGCGCTCGCCTTCGACACAGTCGACCGGGCCGCCGCGCACGACGTATTTGCCGCCATAACGTTCGATCGAGGCGGCCGCGAGCGGGCGATACCTGTCGATCAGCGCGCGATCGAGAAACTTCACTTCGGAAATGACGAAGGCCGGCACGGCACTAACCCAGCAAATACTTCTTCGCCAGCACCTTGCCCTCTTCCACCGCCGGCTGGTCGAAGGCGTCGATGCCCATCAGGTGCGCAGCAATGATGGTCTCGAGCATGAAATGCATCATCAGCTCGCCGAGCGCCGCCTCGTCGAGCGCGTCGACATGGAAGGTGCGCACCGGGCAGCCGTTCTTCGCCAAGGTCTCGGCGGTGGCGCGCGCTTCCGCGGCGGCGAGGTCGCCGATCGTCTTGCCGCCGAAGCCCGGCTCGCCGGCGATCTGCGCCAGCTCGGCGTCCATGCGGGGGCCGACGCCCTTGCCGCCGGCCATGAGAACGGTGAACAGCTTGTCGCGCGGCCCCGCGATGAACAACTGCACCTGGCTGTGCTGGTCGACGGGACCGAGCGCGCCGAGCGGCGTCGTGCCCTTCCCGTCCTTGCCGAGGCTTTCCGCCCAGAGCTGCACGTACCAGTGCGTGAAGCGCTCGAGCCTGTCGGCATAGGCCATCAGCGCGCTGATCGACTTGCCCTTCGTCTCGGCGAGCGCGACGTTGAGCGCGGCGCCGACCGCGGCCGGCACGTCGGCCGGCTTCTTCTTCGTCAGCACCGGCGCGAGCGCACGTCCAGCGCCCTGGCGCAGCCTGCCAATGTCGAGGCCGAGCGCGGCGGCCGGCAGGAGGCCGACATTGGTCAGCGCCGAATAGCGGCCGCCGACGTTCGGATCGTGTTCGAGCAGCGACACGCCGGCTTGCGTCAGCAGATCGCGCAGGCCGTTGCGTTTTCCC
>JBQCFB010000493.1:0-6179 GCA_051959715.1 Pseudolabrys sp. | reverse complement strand
ATCGGTCGCCTTGCGGATGAACCACTTGGCGTCGCCGACGCACTCGGCGGCAATGAGGATGCGCTCGGTGTTCATGCCGGAGAGAATGTAGCGGAAGCCGTTGCCTTCCTCGCCGATCAGGTTCTCCGCCGGCACGCGCAGATCGTCGAAGAAAATCTGCGTCGTGGCGTGGTTCATGATGGTGCGGATGGGCGTGATCGTCATCGACGTGCCGAGCGCGAGCCGCATGTCGACGAGGAAGACCGAGAGGCCGTCGGTGCGCTTCTTGACTTGGTCGCGCGGCGTCGTGCGCGCGAGCAGGAGCATCAGGTCCGAGTGCTCGGCGCGCGAGGTCCAGATCTTCTGCCCGTTGATGACGTAAGTGTCGCCGTCCTTGCGCGCGGTGGTGCGCAGCGACAGCGTATCGGTGCCGGAGGTCGGTTCGGTCACGCCGAATGCCTGGAGGCGCAGTTCGCCGGTGGCGATCTTCGGCAGGTAGCGTTCCTTCTGCGCCGGAGAGCCGTGCCGCAGGATGGTGCCCATCGTGTACATCTGCGCGTGGCAGGCGGCGCCGTTGCCGCCCGAGGCGTGGACCTCCTCGAGGATCGCCGCGGCGGCGCTCACCGGCAGGCCGCTGCCGCCGTACTCCTCCGGGATCAGCGCGGCGAGATAGCCGGCCTCGGTCAGCGCGTGCACGAAGGCGGTCGGATAGGCGCGGTCGCGGTCGAGCCCGCGCCAGTATTCGCCGGGGAAGCGCTCGCACAGCGCGCGCACGCCTTCGCGGATCTCGGGGTAGGTTTCCTGGCTCTTCGTCATCGGCGCACTCTGGCGGTCCTAACTCTGCGGCGCAACGCCTTGTATTGCGGCAGGCCTAGGCGATTTCCGCCCGGCCGTTATTGATGGCGACCACGTCGCGCGCGACGATCCGGGCGCGGAAGCTTGCAACCGCGCCGTCGCGCCAGATCTCGGTGCGGATCGTCTCGCCGGGAAACACCGGCGCCGAGAAGCGCCCGGCCATGGCCGTCAGCCGCGCCGGATCGTAGCCGCACACCGATTTCAGCAGCGCGTGGCCGGCAACGCCGAAGGTCGCGAGGCCATGCAGGATCGGTTGCGGATAGCCGCCCGCGCGCGCGAAAGCTGGCTCGGCGTGCAGCGGATTGATGTCGCCGGACAGGCGGTAGATCAGCGCGGTCTCGGGGCGGGTCACGAGATCGCAGACCATGTCGGGAGCGCGCGCGGGGATCGGATGCGGCGGCGGCGCCTCGCGCTTCGCGCCGCCGAAGCCGCCGTCGGCGCGGCAGAACGTGGTCTGGTTGATTGTGGCGAGCAGCGCGCCGCTCGGCTTGTCGATAATCCTGCGTTCCGAATAGATTAGCGCGCCGCGGCCTTCGCCCTTGTCGATCACGTCGATGATGCGCGTGCGGCCGATGACCGTGCCCTCGTGCGCGATCGGCGCGTGGACGCGGACCGAGTGTTCGCCGTGCACGACGTGCGTCCAGGTGATGCCGAGCTCCGGCCGGCGGAAGGTGTAGGCCGAATAGCCCTGCACGACCGGGAAGGTCGGCAGCACTTTCAGATTCTTCTCGTAGACGAAGGCGAGCTCGTTCTCGTCCATCGGGTCCTGGCCGAGGCCGACGCCGAGCGCGTAGAGGATGCAATCCTTCGGACCGTAGGTCTGCTCGATATCGGGAATATCGAGCGCCAGCAACTTGTCGGGATTAAGCGGCATTCACATTTCCAAATTCAAAACCAGCCGCCGCCGTCGCGGCCGCGATTGGCGACGCTCGCCTCTTCGAGATCGAGCTCGTATTCGATGCGGCGGCGCGCCTCGTCGGTAATCTTGCCGTCGCGCAGAAGCTCGTAGATGAAATCGCGCTCGGCGTCGATCAATTCCCGCTTGATGTCGGCCGACAGGCGCAGCCGCGTGAGCCCGTCCTCGAGGTCGTTCGGCAAAATCTGCTGCCGGCTTTCGTTGCGGGTGCGCAGCAGCGTGATGACGTCCTCGGGAATCTTGCGGTCGGTGACGAGATCCTCGAGCCGGTCGATGACGCGCTTGAGCGCGGCCTGGCGTCCGGCGAGCTCGGCCGCGATCTCGTGCCGCCGTTCGTCCTCGCCCATGCGCCGCAGGCCGAGCCAGCGCGCCACCGCCGGGAGCATCGCGCCCTGTCCGACCAAGGTGAGGATGATGACGCCGAAGGTGACGAACAGGATCATGTCGCGGTGTGGAAACGCCGCGCCGCTCGCGGTGACGTAGGGGATCGCCAGCGCGGCGGCGAGCGAGACGACGCCGCGCACGCCGGTGAAGGAGAGGAAGAACGGAAACTGCCATGCCGGCGAGGGGTCGCGCCTGGCGATCGAGGGCATCAGCCAGCGCGGCAGGTAGGTCGCCGGAAACACCCAGATGAAGCGCGCGACGATGGCGATCGCCGTCGTCAGCGCGATGGCGAAGACGATCTCCGACAAGGGAAAGGCGTGCGAATTGTCGATCAGCGTGCGCGCCTGCAAGCCGGTGAGCAGGAAGACGAAGCCCTCGATCAGGTAGACGATCAGGTCCCAGAAGAAGATGCCCTGCAAGCGCGTCGCGCCCGAGATCAGCCGCGGGCCGTTCCAGCTCACCCACAGGCCGCAGGCGACGGTGGCGAGCACGCCGGAGCCGCCGAGATGCTCCGGCGCCCAGAACGCGACGTAGGGCGTCATCAGCGACAGCGTGATCTCGACGCGCGGGTCGTGCGCCCATTTGCGCAGCAGCAGGCTCGCCCAGCCGACTGCGATGCCCCACAGGATCTCGCCGGCGACGATCAGCGCGAAGGTGCCGACGGCCTCGGCCGGCGCGAAGGCGCCCGGAGCCGCCGCGGCGACGGCGAAGCGGTAGAGGATGAGCGCGGTGGCGTCGTTGGCAAGGCCCTCGCCTTCGAGCACGACGACGAGCCGGCGCGGCAGGCCGAGGCGGCGCGCAATGGCGAGCGGCGCCACCGTGTCCGGCGGGGCGACGATGGCGCCGAGCACGAATGCGACCGGCCATTCGAAGCGCAGCAGGTAATGGACGGCGGCGGCGATGGCGCAGGTCGTGAACACGACGCAGCCGAAGGCGAGCAGCGAGATCGGCCGCAGATTGAAGCGGAATTCGCGCCAGCTCATCGAAACGCCCGCCGAATAGATCAGCGGCGGCAGGATGACGAGCAGCACCAGTTCGGGCGCGAGGCTGACTTTCGGCAGGCCGGGCACGAGCGCGACAGCGACGCCGGCGACGACCAGCAGGATCGACGGTGCGATGTGCAGCCGCCGCGCCGCCACCGCCACGGCGGCAAGCACGGCCATCATCAGGAGCACGGTGCCGAAAATGCCGGTCATGAACAGATTATCTCCGTCACCCTGAGGTGCTCGCACCTTGGCGCGAGCCTCGAAGGGCGACGGCCCTGACGCCAGCCGTCATCCTTCGAGGCTCGCTTCGCTCGCACCTCAGGATGACGGAAACAGCGAGCCACGCAAGGAGACCTCAATTCGAAATCGCGTTCGACACCGTGTTGATGGTCAGGGCGAGGACTGCGACGTTGAAGAAGAACGCCAGGATGCCGTGCATGGTGGCGATGCGGCGGATGCTGCGGCTCGATATGGCGACGTCGGAGACCTGCGAGGTCATGCCGATCACCACCGAAAAATAGAAGAAATCCCAGTAGTCGGGCGCCTTCTCGTCCGGGAAATTGAGCCCGCCGATCGCGCCGTCGCTGCGCTCGCCGTAATATTCGTGCGCGTAATGCAGCGCGAAGATCGTGTGCACGAAGAACCACGACAGGAGGATCGTGCCGATCGTCAGCACGATCAGCAGTGTCGCGTCCTCGTGCGGCGCCTGCTTGGAGCCGCCGAGCGCGAAGACGATGGCGAACAGGCTGGCGAAGGTCGCGAGCATCGTCAGCAGCAGGATGGCAAAGGCGCCTTCGTCCTGCTCGGCGGCGCGGGCGCGGATGCGGTCGATGCCGCAGCGCGCCATCGTCCAGTGCACGAGCAGGAGATAGAGCGCGATGCCGATGTCCCAGCCGACCAGCAGCCGCGTGGTCAGGAACGCGAACGGCGCGAACGCGATGATGGCGACGCCGACTAGCGCGCCGATGACGAGCTTGGCATGCAGGCGCACGAAGCGGATCGGCATCGGCTTGAGGGGCACGACCGGTTTTTTCGTCCTGGCCATGTGCGGAGGCTTTTAGGTGCGGCGTTGCGCGATGAAGCGCGCGGTGGCGCGCAGGATGTCGGCCTTTGCGCCGAACGGCTTGAGCACCGACTCGGCTTCAGCGATGAGGGCGTCGAGCTTGGCGCGCGCGCCGTCCATGCCGAGCGCGGTGACCAGCGTGCCCTTGCCGGCCGCGGCATCCTTGCCGGCCGCCTTGCCGAGCGTCGCGGTGTCGCTCTCGACGTCGAGAATGTCGTCGGCGATCTGGAAGGCCTGGCCGACGATGGCGCCGTAGCGGTCGATCGCCGTGCGCGCGGAAGCGTCCGCCTTGCCGAGAATGCCGCCGGCGCGGCAGGCGAAGCGCAGCAGCGCCCCGGTCTTCATCGCCTGGAGCGTGATGATCTCTTTTTCGGTGAGGTCCCGCTTCTTGTCGAAGCGCCCTTCCGCGGCGAGGTCGAGCAATTGTCCGCCGACCATGCCGCCAATGCCGGCGCCGCGCGCGAGTTCGCGCATCAGCTCGACGCGGACGCCGGCGTCGGCGCTGACTTCGTCGCGGCTGAGGATGTCGAAGGCGAGCGTGAGCAGCGCGTCGCCGACGAGGATGGCGGTCGCCTCGTCGAAGGCCTTGTGCACTGTCGGCTTGCCGCGGCGCAGATCATCATTGTCCATCGACGGCAGGTCGTCGTGTACGAGCGAGTAGCAGTGCAGGCATTCGAGCGCGCAGCCGGCGAGCAGCGGGCCCTGACCGGTGACGCCGAACAGCGCCGCGCTCTCGACCACGAGGAAGGGGCGCAGGCGCTTGCCGCCGCCGAGCACGGAATGGCGCATCGCCGCCATCAGCCGCTCGGGCCGGGCGATCTCGCCGGGCAGCGTCGCGGCGCCGAGCAGGCGCTCGAGCGCGGCCTCGGCTTCGGCGGCGACGGTCGAGAGGCGGCGGGTGAAATCCTGGTCGGGAACAGCGTCCATGCGGCCTTGTTAGCCTCAATGCCGCAGGGACGGCAATCCGGGTGGGGGATGGGTTAATGTCGCCGGCCATGGCCCGTTCCAACCCTCCGAGCCGCAGCCGAGCACGCATGAGCGTTGCCTACGATGTCCTGCGCCTGCCGCGCATTGCGCGCCCCGTGCGGCTGGTGCTGCTCGCGGTCCTGGGTCTGATCCTGCTGCCCTATGCGCTGACACCGCTCTATGCGGTCGTGGAGCCGGTCTCGACGGTCATGATCTGGCGGCGGATCGTCGGCGAGCCGGTGGTGCGCACCTACGTGCCGCTGTCGCGCATCTCGCCAAGCCTCCAGCTCGCGGTGGTCATCGCCGAGGATGGCCGCTTCTGCGAGCACTACGGCGTCGATTTCCACGGCCTCCAGGCGGCGCTGGACGACGCCGACACCATCGAGGACATGCGCGGCGGCTCGACCATCACCCAGCAGGTCGCCAAGAACCTGTTTTTGTGGAACTCGCGCAGCTACGTCCGCAAGGCGCTGGAATTCCCGCTGGCGCTGTGGGTGGACCTGGTCCTGTCCAAGCGCCGGATCCTGGAAATCTACCTGAACATCGCCGAATTCGGGCCCGAGGGTCAGTTCGGGGCCGAGGCGGGCGCCGAATACGCCTTCCACCGGCCCGCCCGGGACCTGTCCCGCTATCAGGCGGCGCTCCTGGCGTCGGTCCTGCCCAACCCTCACGACCGCAACGCCCGCCGGCCGGGCCCGGGGCTGCGGCGGCTCGCCGGCCTCTACGAGGCCCGGTCGGGCCGCTCGCCGCAGGCGGCGGCCTGCCTCCGCGGCCGCTGACGGGGCTAGCCTTGGCCTAAGCCTTCCACTATAAGCGCGCGCAAACCGGCATTGACGGACCCTGAACCGGCGGTTCCGCGCCGATCCGAGCCTTTTCTGGAGTGTACGATGGCTGTTCCGAAGCGAAAAACCTCGCCCTCGCGCCGCGGCATGCGCCGCTCGGCCGACGCGCTCAAGCGCCCGACCTATGTCGAGGACAAGGACTCGGGTGAACTCCGCCGTCCGCACCACATTGACCTGAAGACCGGCAT
>JBQCFB010000492.1:0-3221 GCA_051959715.1 Pseudolabrys sp. | reverse complement strand
AGCGGCTGCCGGCTCGGCTTCGGCGTCGGCGGCCTGTTCGACTTCCTCGCCGGCAGCGTTCCGCGTGCGCCGGCCTGGGTGCAGGCGGCGCGGCTCGAATGGAGCTTCCGGTTGATGCAGGAGCCGCGGCGGCTGTGGCGGCGCTATCTCGTCGAGATGCCGGTGTTCCTCGCGCGCATCTTCCGACAATGGCTGGCCGGCGCGCGCGTCTCGCGGGCGCGGCAATCGTGAACCAGCCTGCCCTGCTCGCACTCCGAACGCGGCTCGGCTCCGCCAATCTGCGCCATCACGTCGGCGCGGCGCGGCGGCTGGCGCAGCGCTGGAAACGGCGCGTGCTGTTCGCCTTCATCGACCAGGGCGCCTACAGCGCCGCCAACTTCCTTCTGACCATTCTCTACGCCTCATGGCTGCCGCTCGATGATTTTGGCCGCTACGTCGTCATCTGGACGGTGGCGCTGTTCATCGAAGCGATCCAGACGTCGCTGATCGTCGACTCGCTGCCGGCCATCATCAGCCGGCATGCACGGCGCAACCGCAGCCGCCTTGACGCATCGGCGTTCTGGGTCGTCATCGGCTATAGCGGCATCACTAGCGCCGCACTCGTCGCTGCGGCGCTGGCCATCGGCGGATCGAAGCCGGCTTACGCCGCGCCGCTTCTCGCGCTCGCCGCCGTCAATCCGCTGCAACGGCTCTATCTACTCTGCCGCCGCCTCGCCTATATCCGCGACCGGCAGGATATAGCGGCGGCGATGGCCGGGTTATATGCAATCGTTTCGGTCGCCGGCGCCTTCGCCCTCTTCGCGGCGCATGAATTGCGGCTGCCCGCCGTCATCCTCGTCTGGGGGCTCGGCACGCTGGCCGGCGTCCTCGTCGCAATGGCGCTCAGCGTACCCCGCCCCCGCGCGACGCGCTGGATCAACGTCTACTGGCTCGCCGCCGAGATCTGGCACTCCGGCCGCTGGCTGTCGGCCGCCGCGATCGCTGCCTGGATCAGCAACTGGGCGATCTTCCCGCTGGTCGCCGCGACGACCGGCGCCGGCACGGCCGGCATCATCCGCGCGCTCCAGAACCTGCTGACGCCGGTCGTGCAGTTCAACGCCGCGCTGCATCTCGCCATCCTGCCGCGCGTCGCCGACAAGGTCGCCGAGGTCGGCGCGCATTACGGCCGCCGCTTCGCCTGGCGCGGCACCGGCATCTTCAGCCTCGTCGCCGGCGGTTATTGCGCGGTCATCCTGATCGCGGCGCCGGTAATCCTGCCGGCGCTCTACCGCAAGCCGGAAATCGCCGCATCGGCGCACCTGCTGTGGCCGCTGGCGCTGGCCATCGTGCTCGACGCGATCCGCCAGGCCTCGGCGATCTCGCTGCTCGCCAACCGCCGCACGCGCATCGTCTTCGTCGCGCGCTGCGTGTCGCTCGCCGTCTTCGCCGCCGGGGCGGTCGTGCTGCACGCGCTGATCGGCTTCGAAGGCATCCTCTGGGCGACCGCCGCCGCGAGCGCAGCCGGCGCCGTGCTCGTTCTCGCCGCCGCGCTGAAGACAATTTGAACGGAGAAGTTGATGGTCGACGTCCGATTCCAGCTCAAGAAACTCGCACGCAGCGCGCTTGCGCCGCTGCTCTACCGCTATCCGCCCTTCACGCTGGCCCCGGAACGGCTCTACCTGTTCATGCACCATCTGATCGAGACGCGGGACGTGCCCGGCGCCGTGGTCGAGATCGGCTGCAATCTCGGCGGCTCGGCCATCATCGCGCGCAAGATGCTGCGGCGGCTCGGCATGGACAAGCGCTACATCTGCATCGACACGTTCGACGGCTTCGTCGAGGCGCAGTTTTCCGCCGACACTGCGCGCGGCACGCCGGCCGCCGACCGAACCATGTTCTCGGGCAATTCCCGCGTGCTCGTCGGCAAGATCATGGACCAGCACGGCTGCGACGACGTCACCCTGATCGAAGGCGACGTCACCACGCTGCCGGAGGAAGACCTGCCCCACGTCTGCTCCGTCGTGCTGGTCGATGTCGACCTGACCGAGCCGACTTTGGTCTCGCTCGAGCGGTTCTGGCCGCGGCTCGCCAAGGGCGGCGTCATCCTGGTCGACGACTGCGCCGAGCATTCGAGCTGGAAGGCGCGGATCGCCTATGAGCGTTTCTGCGCCGGCTTGAGCGTTGCGCCGATCTATCGCTTCGGCATGGGCGTGCTAGTGAAGCCGTAAAGTCAGGCCGCCGTCTGCCGCGCGCTCCTCACATAGGTGTAGGGCTCGATGTAGGCGGAGCTGTAATAGCAGTCATAGTGCCGCATGCGCTTGAGATCGACACGGGTCAGCACCGTGCCGAGCAGCTTGTCGTGCAGTGACGACAACTGGCCGAGCGCGCGGTCGACCACGTCCTCGCGCGTCCGGTCCCAGCCCACCGTCATGACGATGCCGTCGGCGTATTCGCCGAGCGCAGCGCTGTCGACGAGCGGAATCAGCGGCGGCGCGTCGATGACGATGATGTCGTAGTGGCGGCGCAGCTCCGTGAGGATGATGCCGAGCGCGTTCGAGAAGACGAACTCGTTCGCGAGCGTCGAATGCCCGGCCATCGGCGCCGGCAGGACGGAGAACGAGATCGACGGGTCGGTGAGGATTGCCTGTCGCAGCGACGCCTGGCCGAGGGCGACATCGAGGATGCCGAGCTTGGCGCGCGGGCACAGCGACCGCGTCGTTTCCGGATTGCGCAGGTCACCTTCCACCAGCAGCGTGCGCGCGCCGAGCATCGCATAGGACAATGCGAGGTTGGCGGCGAGCGTGGTCTTGCCTTCGCCGTCGATCGACGAGGTGACCATCACCGTCTGCATCGGCCGTCGCCGCGCCGCGCGCTGCACCGACAGCCGCACGGCGCGCACCGCCTCGGCGAACACCGAGTTCGGCTCTTCGGCGATGTAGTGCATCAGCGGCGGCTGGAGCGGGATGGGCAAAAGGCCCGAGGACGCCGGATTGTGCTGCGCCAGCGCCTCGCGACCGCGCTTGGCGATGCGCGAAAGCTCCCGCAGGCCGACGAGGGGCATGGACGCCAGCGCCGGCAGACCGGTCAAAACCGCGAGCTGATTCAGAGACTTAACGCGACGGTCGAAATGGTCGATGCCGACCGCCAGGATCGCGCCCAGCACCAGGCCGAGCGGCAAGGCGAGACAGAGGAAGAGGAGCGGCCGCGGGAACGACGGCTGCAACGGTACGTCGGAATTCGAG
>JBQCFB010000491.1:0-2180 GCA_051959715.1 Pseudolabrys sp. | reverse complement strand
TGATGTCGACCGTTCCGAGTTCGGCGCCGAACTTGAGATGGTCGACCGGCTTCCAGAACAGATTGACGCCGGTTCGAAGGCTCTGCGCCTGCGGCTTCCCGAGCAGGAAGTCGCCGTCGATCTTCACGTAGCTGGCGAAGGCGTTCGATTCGAACTCGTCCGACCAGACGTGATGATAGGACGCGACCGCGCTCCAGCCGGTGGTCGGCCCTAGAGAGCGGATCGTGTGCTGATACGTCGTCGTGTCGACATTGATGCCGAGATAGGACGAGGCGTCGGAAGCGTAGGTCGCCTGCACGGTCGCTTCGTCGTCATCATGGATGAACGGTAGCGCCACCTTGGCGCCGGCGCTGACGGCCCAGCCCGTGCGCACCGTCGCCGTGTCCGGAAATAAGGGCAGCAGCGGCGAGTCCGTGAAATCGGCGCGGCGCACCAGCCCCGACAGATGCAGCGTCAGCGGATCGGTCTCGTAGCGCCAGCGCAGCGTGTAGACCGGCTCCGAGAAGTCGAAGCTCTTGATGCCGCTGTCGGTGTCAGGCTCGGTCGGCAGGGCCGACTCGATGCCGGCGGCGATCGTGTTGGCCGCGTCGATCTTGTACTCGTAGGTGACGGCGTTGGCGGTGCGGCCCGGCGCATTCACCGTCGAGAGGAAGTCGCCTTCCCAGAAATTCATCAGCGTGTTGATGTAGCCGACGGTGAAGCCCGCGAGGCCCACGCTCCAGCCATTGACCTCGAAGCTGCCGTTCTGCGTGTCGTCGCCGGTCGCCTTGGACCAGCCGGCGCCGAAGGTCGTCTTGAATTCGCCGAGCGCGGTCTTGCGCCTGATTTCAATTCCGGCATCGGCCGAAACCGTATTCGCGCTCGTGCCGCGCGAGACCGTGCCGTTCGGATTGACGAAGACCGGCAGGCCGGAGGCCGATTTCTGCGCTTGCTGGTAGGTGTAGGAGACGCTGCCGGTCAGCTTGGCGCAGGCGCCGGCGAGGTCGAAGCGGACGCCCTCGTCGTCGTCGTCATCATCGTCTTCGTCGCCGCCCTTCGACGCCTTGGCCTTGTGGTGCCCGGTTCCGGTGTCCTTGCCGAGATCCTTGCAGACCGCAGGAACCGGCTTGTTGTCGTCGGCAGCCGCCGGCCGCGCGCCGCCAAGGACGAGCGCGCACAGAAGCGCCAGGCCTCCCGCCCACGGCAACAGCGCCGTCACCACCGAACGCGACATTCCCAAGCAACCCCCGAACGGCGAACATTCGGCGGCAGCGTCGGTGGGGTGTCAAGACGACGCGGCGCAACCGGCGCCGGTCCTCAACGCTTCTTTTTCCGGGGCGTCGCGCGCTTGGGCTTTGCCGCCTTGCGCGCGCGGGCGACGGCGAGCGCGATGCGGGCCCATTCCGAAAGTTCCGCCGGATCGTCATAGAGCCGGTCCGGCATCCGCTAGTACGGCAGGTGGCCGCGGCGGCCGCTCTTGCGCACATAGTCGAACCGTCCGCAGCCCTCCGCCTCGAAGCGCGGCGCCGATTGTTCATCGGCCGTC
The DNA here is from genome assembly GCA_051959715.1 of Pseudolabrys sp. Lineage (GTDB taxonomy): Bacteria > Pseudomonadota > Alphaproteobacteria > Rhizobiales > Xanthobacteraceae > Pseudolabrys. Next base: position 655 of record JBQCFB010000491.1, on the reverse strand, counting down.
AGGTAGAGGATGTCGCGCAGGACGAGCGCGAACATGAGGCCGTCGGCATAGACGCCGGCGCCCGAGAACATGCGGCGCACGTCGACCGGCCCAAATTCGGAGCAGAGATCACGGATGAAGTCGGCGTCCATCGCGGGCCCGCCGCGCGTCAGTGCGCTTCGTAGTCCTTTGCCGGCGTGAGCTGGACGGACTCGCCGCAGCCGCAGGCCGAGGTCTGGTTCGGATTGTTGAACACGAACTGCGCCGACAGCTTCTCGGTCTTGAAGTCCATCTCGGTGCCGAGCAGGAACAGCACCGCCTTGGGATCGATCAGGAGCTTGACGCCCTTGTCCTCGATCACCTCGTCGCTCGGCTTGACCGCGTCGGCATATTCCATCGTGTATTCCATGCCGGCGCAGCCGCCGTTCTTGACGCCGACGCGGACGCCCGCGACCGGCCTGTCGGCGCGCGCCATCACCGCCTTGATGCGGTCCGCGGCGGCGTCCGTCAGCCGCATCACCTGGGGTCGGGGTCGTGCAGTGGCCATGGCAGTCCTCGTTCAGTCAGTATCTGGCCTCGAATCGCGAAATCGCAACTCACACCCTCGGCATCACCACATATTCAACACGAGTCGCGCCTCGTCCGACATGCGGCTCGGGTCCCATGGCGGGTCCCA
>JBQCFB010000490.1:0-5850 GCA_051959715.1 Pseudolabrys sp. | reverse complement strand
AATTGCAGGTTGCGCAGGTAGACGAAGACACCGAAGGCCTGGCCGATGATGAACACCGGGTCCCGGCGGTAGATGGCGTAGCCGAGCAGCATGAAGCCGCCGCCGATCGAGAACACCCAGAAGGCGGTCGGCACGACGCTGCGTCCGGCGCGCTCCGACGCGATCCACTGCACGACGAAGCGCATGGCGAACATGATCTGCGCGATGTAGCCGATCAGGATGCCCCAATCGGTGTTGCCGAGGAACACGTCGTGCAGATAACCGCCGACGGAGTTTGCGATATCGACAAGCATGGACTCTTCCTTTGAATGTCGTGCGCGCTTCGCCCTCGGGGCCGCGCTAGTCTTCAACGATCTCGGGCACGCGCTTCCTGCGGCGGATCAGCCACCACACGCCGGCAAGGTCGAGGATGCCGACCCAGAGCCGGTCCCACATGCCGTAGTTCGAGACGCCGGCGCCGCGCGGCCGGTCGACGACGTCGACATAGCCGATGCCGAAGCCCTCGCGCTTGACGAGCGCCGGCAGGAAGCGGTGCAGGCCGTCGAAATAGGGAAGCCGCAGAAAAACGTCGCGGCGGAACGCCTTCAGGCCACAGCCGGTATCGCGCGTGCCGTCGCGCAGCACCGCGCCGCGCACGGCATTGGCGATCCGCGACTGGAATTTCTTGAAGCCGCTCGCCTTGCGGCCGACGCGCTGGCCGGCGATCAGCGCGATGCGCGGCGCGCCCGCCTCGAGTGCGCGCAGCAGCGCGGGGATGAAGGCCGGATCGTTCTGCCGGTCGCCGTCGATCGTCGCGACGTATGTCCCGCGGGCGGCCGCCACGCCGGTGCGCACCGCCGCCGACTGGCCGCAGGACTGCCGGTGATGCACGCGGCGCAGCCAGGGATGGATCGCCATCAGCCGCTTGAGCTCGGCGTCGGTGCCGTCGGTCGAGCCGTCATTGACGTAGACGACCTCGAAGGTCCACTGCCCTTCGAGCGCGCGCGCGATCTCGCCGACGAGCGGCGCCACGTTCTCCGCCTCGTTGCGGACGGGCACCACCACGGACACCGCCGGCTCGTTCGTCGTCATGGTCGATGGTTCTGTCTGTCCCACGGGCGTGGTTCTTAGTCAGCCAATATGCCGCGGGCAACCGCCTTGAGGCGCTTCGCCGACGGGCCCGGATAATGATGCACCGCTCCGTCCGGACCGAAGGAGAAGCCGAGCCGCCGCATGGCGAACCAGCGGCGCACGAGCAGCGCGCCGACAATGCCGACCAGCGCGCCCATGGCGACGTCGGTCGGATAATGCGCCGTCACCACGACGCGGCTGACCGCGATCATGAGCGCGTAAATGAGCACGTAGGTCCGTGCCCGGGGCCAAAGGCTCGCCACCGCGACCATCAGCGCGAACGAGGTCGTCGCGTGGCCGGACGGCAGGCTGGCGAATTCGGAGCGCCACGCGAACGGATGGAACAGGGTCGGATCGAGGCTGCCGCCGACCAGCGGCCGCGCCCGCCCGATCAGGCGCTTGATCGTCGTGTCGAACAGCCCTGGCACGGCGACGGCAGTGAACAGGAAACCCACCCGCACCATGATCGCGGCAAGCACGCGCCGCTCGATGCGCGTTGCCGGCGGCTTCAGGGCCGCAAGCGCCAGAAACAGGAGCCCGAGCGGCCACAGCACGTATCCGGACTTGCCGTAATCGGTGATGGAATCGAAGAACGAGACGATGACGTGCGGCAGGCGCTCGACCGCCCGCGTCGACGGCGCGTCGATGAGCAGCATGCCGATGACGAAGACGACGATCACGACGGCGACCGCGATCGCCAGCTCGCGCTGCGGCAAAAGCCAGGGCCGCTTCGGATCGATCCGCGGCTTGCGCGTCAGCGTCGCCAGCGCCACGCCGACATTGTCGAGGCAGCGGCGCCACAGGTGGATCGGCGCGGCGATATCCTGCGCGCTCATTCTTTCTCCGCGGAGCGGAACAGGGCCATCGCGACGGTCTTGCCGATGCTGATGTTGTAGCCCTCGATCCGCTGCATCAGGGTATAGCGCAGGCCGATCGCATTGGCATGCGCCACGAAGCTGCGCTCGTTGCGCGGATCGATCAGCGCGAAGCGGCAGGCGCCGGCGCGGAGGAAGTCGGCTGCGCCGCCGCCGTCGGTGAAGCGCGTATGCGTGCCGACGAGGAAGACGAGGCTCGGCTCCTGGTAGGAGAAGTTCGACGCGACGCGCGGATCGGCGCAGCCGGTGCCGCGGATTTCCTTGGCGATCAGCTCGCTCGGGAACAGCGCCGGGATCGACGGAAACACCACCGCGTAGACGGTGATGGCGACGAACACGGAGGCCGCCATGGCGCGCAGCAGCGCGCGCTCCGGACCGTCGACCTCGTAGAGCCACCAGGCGAACAGCGACAGGATCATCGCCACCGCCGCCGTCGGCCACGCCAGCAGCCCGAGTTCGCGATTGAAGATCACGAAGGCGACCACGGTCGCGACCGCGATGACGGTCGGAAACACGAACCAGCCGACCGTGCCGCGGATCATCCAGCGGATCTTGGCCAGCGCCCCGGCCTCGAGGATACCGGCGATGAGGATGGCGATCGCGGGATAGAGCGGCAGCACGTAGTGCGGCAGCTTGGTGATGACGATCTCGAACACGATCCAGGACGGCACGAGCCACGACAGCAGGAAGCGTGCGCCCGGTTCGCGGCGCGCCTGCCATATTGCCGGCACCGCCGGCGCCGCCAACACCGAGGCGGGCCAGAACGTGATGAAGAACAGCAGCAGATAGAAACCGGGCGGCGCGCCATGCGCCTCCTGCCCGCTCGTCACCTTGTCGAGCATGTCGTGGCCGACCGCCTGCACGAAGAAGGCGTCGCCGGATTTGCCGACGATGGCGATGAACCAGGGCAGGACGAGCAGCAGCATCCAGATGAAGCCCACGATCGGCTTCAGCCGCCAGATCCAACGTCCGGAGCGGTCGGCAATCGACAGGACCAGCGCCGTCAGGCCGATGAACATCAGGATCAGCGGGCCCTTGACCAGAACGCTCACCGCCGCCGCGGTCCACAGCAGCGCCGGCAAGCCCCAGCCCGTGTCCTGCTCGGGCTGGCGTCGCGAGCCCAGATAAATGCGCGCCATCGCGCCCATCACGACGACGCAGGTAAGGAGCAGGAACGCGTCGGTCTTGGCAAGCCGCGCCTCGACCCCGAGCAAAACCGACGTCGCCATCATCAGCCCGGCGATCAGTGCCGAGCGTCGCGTGACAAAAGCGAGCGCGGTCCAATAAGTCAGGAGCACAGCGCCGATCGCGCCGAACAGCGACGGCATCCGGTAGAGCCAGATCGTAGTGCGCGCCCCCGGCACGCCGACGGCTTCGCCCGCCTTCACGGCGGTGGCCTGCAGCCAGTAGATGCCGACCGGCTTCTTGTAACGAACCTCGTCCTGGAAGCGGATGTCGACGTACTCACCCGTCTCGAGCATCTGCTTGGTGGCCTGCGCGAAGCGCGCCTCGTCGCGGTCGACCGGCGGTATCTGGAAGAAGCCCGGCAGGAAGGCGAGAAAGGCGACGCCGAGCAGCAGGGTGAGCGCCCGCAGATGCGACGCGGTCGCCCAGTCCAGTGCCGCCGCCAGGCCGCGGGAGGGCCGCGCCGGAGCGCTTGCATCTCGAAGGGTCGTGCTCATGGACGGAGGCGGCTCGAGTCCCGTTATTTCGGCCGGAGATAAGGGAAAACGGGCCTCCTGTCACCGCACCTACTGCAATCGGACGGTGACTGTGTCCGCGGCGCCTCTAGCGTCCATGACCGTCAGCCGGACGAATCCCGGGCCATCCGGGTGAAAGAACAGGGTGCGGCGGGCCTCCCGCCCCTTCAGCGGTACGCCATTGACCATGACGGTCAAAGGCGCGCGGCCTCCGGCGATCTTGAGCGGCAGCCCGTCCGCCGAGCCGCCGGCAAGCTCCAGTCGGGCGCCGTTCGGCGGGAACATGATGCGCGGCGGGTCGCCCTTGGCCGACGCCATGGCGGCGGGGCTGAAGCGCTGGAGAGGCGGCGGCAGGCGCGCGGTGGTGGAGAACAGCACGCCTTCCGGCGCGCGGGCGAGCGGCGCCGGGGTAAGCCCGCTGCGGGCGAAGGCGTCGAACAGGATCGGCGCGGCGCTCGCGCGACCGACCAGTCCCGGCACCGGCGAGCCGTCCGGCCGGCCGACCCAGACACCGATGGTCATGCGGCCGTCAAAGCCGATCGCCCAGGCGTCGCGGTAGCCGTAGGAGGTGCCGGTCTTGAAAGCGATACGGCCGGGCGGCGCATTGTCCGGCGGCGGTGCACCGATCAGGACGTTGCCAACATACCAGGCGGCGACCGGATCGAGCAGGCGGCGCCCCTCGCCCGCTTTCATACCCTGACGCTCGACGAGCGGCGCGACATCGCCGAGCCGCGCCAATCCGGCATAAAGCATGGTGAGATCGGAGAGCGTGATGCCGACGCCGCCGAGGCCCATGGCCAGGCCCGGCGCCTCGCCCTTCGGCAGGACGAGGCCCGCGCCCGATTGCGTGAGCCGCGCCGCGAGGCGGTTGACGCCGACCTTGTCGAGCACCGCGATGGCCGGAACGTTGAGCGAGAATTGCAGCGCACGCCGCACCGTCACGGTGCCCTGGAACGTCAGGTCGAAATTCTCCGGCGTGTAATTGCCGTAGCGCACCGGCCGGTCATCGATCAGCGTTTCTGGATGAATCAATCCGTCCTCGAAGCCGAGCCCGTAGATGAAAGGCTTGAGCGTCGAGCCCGGCGAGCGCAGCGATTGCGACATGTCGACCTGGCCCGACCGCCTGGCATCGAAATAGTCGGCTGAGGCGACGCGGGCGCGCACCTCGTTGGTGGCGTTGTCGACGGCGACGATGGCGACCGACATTTGCGGCCCGAGCGCGTGCGCGCGATCGCGCGCGAGGTCCTGCAAGGATCGCTGCAGCGGCGCCTCGATGGTGAGGCGGTGGATGGTCACGTTCGGCTCGGCCGAGACGACCTCGTCGGCGGCGTGCGGCGCCAGCACCGGCAATTCCTTGCGCGCGTGCGGCACCTCCTTGCGCTTGGCCATGGCGATCTCGTCGGCGGGCACGGCGCCGTCTTCGGCGACGCGGTCGAGCACCCGGTCGCGCGCGGCGAGCGCCGCCTCCGGATGACGGTCGGGCCGTCGGGCTTCGGGCGACTGCGGCAGGGCCACCAGGAGAGCGGCTTCGGCCACGGTCAGCCGCTTCGGCTCCTTGCCGAAATAGGCCAGCGACGCGGCACGGATGCCTTCCAGGTTGCCGCCATAGGGCGCCAGTTCAAGATAGAGAGACAGGATCTTGTTTTTACTTAGCTTCTGCTCGAGCTGGAGCGCGCGCGTGACCTGCCTCAGCTTGGCCTCGAAACTGCGATGTTGCCGTGGTTCCAGGAGCCTGGCCACCTGCATTGTCAGAGTACTTCCGCCGGAGACGATATGTCCTTCCGTCAGCAACTGAAATGCCGCCCGACCCATGGCGAGGACATCGACGCCATGGTGCGCGAAGAAGCGCTTGTCCTCATAGGCGAACAGCATCCTGAAGAAGAGCGGATCGACCTCGTCCGGTGTTTCCGGCAGGCGCCAACGGCCCTCCTTCGTCGCGTAGGCCCGCAGCAAATGTCCGTCGCGGTCGAGCACGACATGCGAGTAGTCGAGCCCCTCGCCCATCGGCGCCGGACCGAGCGCGGTGACCCAAGCTCCGCAGCCGACGGCGATCAGCGCGACGGCGCCGCCGAAGGCGGAGAGTATGGCGTGCCCAAGCTTCATTTCGCCGACGTCACCTCGATCGTACCGGTGCCCGTGCGGGCGAAGCGGTCGGGACGATACAT
>JBQCFB010000489.1:0-3547 GCA_051959715.1 Pseudolabrys sp. | reverse complement strand
TGAAGGAAGCGATCGCGCCGAACCTGGTGCAGACGCTGGAAGGCACGCCGGCCTTCATCCACGGCGGCCCGTTCGCAAACATCGCGCACGGCTGCAACTCCGTGGTCGCCACGACCACCGCGCTCAAGCTCGCCGATTATGTCGTGACCGAAGCCGGTTTCGGCGCCGATCTCGGCATGGAGAAGTTCCTCGACATCAAGTGCCGCAAGGCGGGCCTCAAGCCCGACTGCGTCGTCGTCGTCGCGACCATCCGCGCGCTGAAAATGCACGGCGGCGTCAAGAAGGAAGACCTCAAGAAGGAGGACCTGAAGGCGCTCGAAGCCGGCATGGCCAACCTCCAGCGGCACATCGAGAACGTGAAGAAGTTCGGCCTCCAGCCGGTCGTCTCGATCAATCGCTTCTCGGCCGACAGCGAAGCCGAGGTCGCGCTGGTCAAGGAGAAGTGCAAGGCGCTCGGCGTCGAAGCCCTGATGGCCGACCATTGGGCCATGGGTGGCGCCGGCGCGGCCGATGTCGCCAAGGCCGTCGTCAAGATCTGCGACGAGGGCAAATCGAACCTCAAGCTGCTCTATCCGGACGACATGCCGCTGTTCGAGAAGGTGCGCACGATCGCCAAGGAGCTCTACCGCGCCGACGACGCGACCGCCGACAAGTCGGTCAGGGATCAGCTCAAGACCTGGGAAGAGATGGGCTTCGGCAAGCTGCCGGTCTGCATCGCCAAGACGCAGTACTCCTTCTCGACCAATCCGGACGCCAAGGGCGCGCCGACGGGATTTTCGATTCCCGTCCGCGAGGTGCGTCTCTCGGCCGGCGCCGAGTTCGTGGTTGCGATCTGCGGTGAGATCATGACCATGCCGGGCCTGCCGAAGACACCGTCGGCCGACGCCATCGACGTCAAGGACGGCAAGATCGTCGGCCTGTTCTGAGCTCGACAGCGCCGCTCTAAAAGCCGAGGGCCCGCCGCGAGGCGGGCCTTTTCGTTTGGGTTACCGGATTGCTAAGAATTTCCGCCAGTTCCGGGTTCCATTATGAACGCGGTCTTCGCACCTCTTACGTTACAAAACGAGCAGCCATTATGAAGCATAAGCATTGGTTGTTCCTATGTCCGACGCCGCCGTTGCCTGCGATCTCGTTTCCGCCACTCCTTTCTCCCTGATCGACGAGCTCAACGAGGCGGTCGCCGCCGGCGACGCCCGGCGCCGCCTGCGCATCATGCTGCGCATCTCCGACCTGTTTGCGGCCGGCGCCCGCAGCTATTCGGGCCAGCAGATCGCGGTGTTCGACGACGTGTTGCAGCAGCTGGCCGCCGACATCGAGGTCGGCGCGCGCGCCGAGCTCGCACAGCGGCTGGCCCGCGTCGACGGCGCGCCGCCGCGCGTGGTGCGCTCGCTCGCCTTCGACGACGCGATCGAGGTGGCCGGACCGGTGCTGACGCATTCGGCGCAACTGACCGACGCCGACCTGGTCGAAAACGCCAACACTAAGAGCCAGGCCCATCTTCTCGCCATCGCCCAGCGCCTCAAGCTCAGCGAGGCTGTGACCGACGTCCTGGTCGAGCGCGGCGACCGCCGTGTCGTCAACAAGGTCGCGCGCAACCGCGGTGCCCGATTCTCCCTCGCCGGCCACGAGAAGCTCGTCGTGCATGCGCGACGCGACAAGCGGCTGACGCTGGCGCTCGGCTGCCGTGGCGACCTGCCGCGGCAGTGCTTCATCAAGTTGCTGGAGGCGGCGTCCGCTTCGGTGCGCGCGCGGCTGGAGGCGGATCATCCGCAGGCCGAGGACGCCGTCAGAGACGTGGTCGACGATGTCGCGACGCTGATGCAGCGCGAGGTGCGCGCAGGCTCGGAGGCGCATGCCGCCGCCGCGCGCGACGCCAAGAGCCGCTTCCGCGTCGCCGGCGCCAGCGAGGCGAGCGTGCACGCGCCGGCGCGCGCGCAGGAATTCGAGAAGACGGTGGTGGCGCTGGCGCGCCTCGGCCGCTTCCCGGTCGATCTGGTCGAGCGGGCACTGCTCGACGAGGGTGACGACATGGTTCTGCTCTTTGCGAAGGCGGCCGGCTGCTCGTGGACGACGACGCGCGAGCTCCTGACCATGTATGCCGCGAACCGCAAGCTGACGCCCGACGACCTGACCCGCAGCTTCGAGCGCTTCGACAGGCTCAGCCCGAAGACGGCGCAGAGCATCATCTCCTTCCACGCGCACGGCCTGAAGCACCGCGCTCAGGGCGAGGCGACGGACGGAACCGCCGGCGCCGACCTCGCGCTGATGGCGCTCGCGGCCGAACGCACGGGCGCGGCCGCCTAACGGTCATTCTGGCTCTATTTCCCTGCGCCGCCGATTTCGGCTAGACACCTCGCCGTTCCGCGACACACGGGAGCGGCGTCATGGACCTCAAGCTCATTCCGGCGGGCCGCAATCCGCCGAAGGACGTCAACGCCGTCATCGAGATTCCGCTCGGCGGCGTGCCGGTGAAATACGAGTTCGACAAGCAGTCGGGCGCGCTCTTCGTCGACCGTTTCCTGCACACGGCGATGTTCTATCCCGGCAATTACGGCTTCATCCCGCACACACTGTCCGAGGACGGCGACCCCTGCGACGTCATCGTCATGGCGCAGGTGCCGGTCGTGCCCGGTGCGGTGATCCGCTGCCGGCCGGTCGGCGCGCTGCTGATGGAGGACGAGGCGGGCCAGGACGAGAAGGTGCTCGCCGTGCCGGTCGACGATCTTCACCCGTTCTACACCGGCGTCACGAGCTATCGCGACCTGCCGGCGGTGATGCTCGAGCAGATCGCGCACTTCTTCCAGCACTACAAGGATCTGGAAAAGGGCAAGTGGGTGACGATCGTGCGCTGGGTCGACACTGCCGACGCAGAACGTATCATCCTGGACGCGATCGCGCGGGCGAAGAAGAAGGCCTGAGGCGAAGGCGGGGAGGGTCGATTGGCGACATTCGTTCTGGTGCATGGCGCCTGGTCGGGCGGCTGGTGCTACCACAAGGTCGCGGCGCTGCTGCGCGCGCGGGGTCACACGGTGTTCACGCCGACGCTGACGGGCCAAGGCGAGCGCACGCATCTCCTGTCGGCCGGCGTCAACCTGACGACGCACATCAATGATGTGATCGGCGTCTTCGACTACGAGGAGATCGGCAGCGCCGTGCTCGCGGGCCACTCCTATGGCGGCATGGTCGTCACCGGCGTCGCCGACAAGATCGCCAAACGCGTGTCGGCGCTGGTCTATCTCGACGCCTTCCTGCCCGAGAGCGGGCAGTCGCTGTTCGACATCAACATCCCGGCCAACACGCAGCGCTTCGTCGCCAATGCCGGCAACGGTGGCGGCGTCGCCGTGCCGTCGCCGCCGGCGGCATTCTTCAACGTGAACCCCGGCGATGCGGCGCGCGTCGACCGGCTGGCGACGCCGTTTCCGATGGCCGCCATGGCGGAGCGGCTGCCGCTCACCGGCGCGCACAAGTCCGTCGGCAGGCATGTCTATGTGCACGGCACGGTGCTGCCGCGCGAGAGCCCGTTCAAGCCGTTCTACGATCGCGTCAA
>JBQCFB010000488.1:0-5814 GCA_051959715.1 Pseudolabrys sp. | reverse complement strand
TCGCTCGAGCGCGCCTAGGCCGTACTCGCCTTAGCGCGACAAGGCAATCCGCCGCCGGTCGTGGCGCCCGCGCGCGAACCGCGACGACGGGTGTTTCATGGCAGTCGCGCGGCCCGAAGCCTTCGCCGAAACCTTGACGGTCTTCGACGGGTCCCCTGCGACCGGCGCAGTCCACGCCTGCGGGAATGGCGGCGCGTAACCCATGTCCGAGAGCGTCGCCACCTCCCACGAGTTCAAGCAGGTGGCGCCGGCTTTGTATTCGGTCGGATTCTCGAATGCGTGATATCCGATCGCCAGCGCCGTTGCGACGCGATCGCCCTTGGTTGCACTTTGCACCTGCAGCCGCAGCTTGGAGCAGAACCTCACCATGTTCGCCGACCACGGCGTATCCACCGCGGTCACAGCGTTCACGTACAAGGTCTCCAGGGCCGAAAACGTGGTGGTGAAATCCTGCGCCACCGGCGGCCAGCCGAGCGCCGGATGCGTCGGAATGAAACTTGGCTTGAGGGTTTTGGTGACGGTGAAGACGGCCTTCTTGCCCGATGTGTAGCCGAGCGTTCCCGTCTCAGGATCGATTGGATACTGCACCGGGTTCGGATTCGAAGTGTCGCCAAACGAGGCCAGAATGGCATTCGTCCCCGCCGTGATGTTCTTCAGGGAGTCGGTATTCTTTTCGAGAAGCGACGCGGTGACGCCGATGGCAGGCCCAAGCAGCGTGCCGCCGCCGATCGTGACCAAGCCCGAGCCGCCTTGCGCGATCTGCAGGATGCCGTTGACGAAGGCGCTGCGGTCGACCAGCTTGGCTTGCTTCGTGCGCTTGAACTCGAAATGCAATTTTACCCGCCGGGTCGCCGGGATATTGGTGAAAATCTTGCTGTCGCAGCTTTGAACGACGGTGTCGCCGAAGTTCGATTTTGCGATGAGCGGAATCTTTATCTGCTTCGGCTCGTCCTTCTGCGCATCCGGAAACGTTGCCACCGCGGCCATGGCCACGGCCTTGTCGACCTCGAAGAAAACCGGCGTTTTTTTCGGACCGACATAGTCGTCCGCAATAGAGACCATGCTGTTGTTGCCGCACAGATTCGCGATCTCGAAGTCGTACGCGACAAAGGTCACGCCCTTGGGCAACGCCTTGGGATTCGGCCTCGAGTACGAGGCCTTCTCGATGTCATCGATCGACACCGCGTCGGTTTGCTTGACCGACCCGCCACTCGACCCCGGCGTCATGCACTGGGGCGGGAGCGGCCCGGAGGAGCCGAAAGCCGAACATTGTGAATCGGAAGCCGCCAAGCCCGCGTCCGGCGAGCCGGCGACAAAGGCAATCGCTGTCAGGAATATTATCTTGCGCATGAGAGCCCCCATCCCTGCTACTACTGAGGGAATAAATTAGATCATTACCTCTTGATTGTTTCAACCGCCGGCTGCAAACGCGCGTCGCGCCCGCTCGTTCGTCGCGGCGGAACCCGGACCCAATCCGCGGATTGTTGGAGTTCCAGGGCACCGGCGCGGGCGCGTTCGCCGCGGGGGGCCCGGTGCTCGGGATACAACCGAACCTGATGGAGCCGTCATGAACACCGCCAAGCCCGCGACGCCACGCCTGCAAACGCCGACCGACCTCGGCAGCAGCGCCACCAAGGACATTTCCGCCGCGCTCAACGGCATATTGGCGGACACCTTCGCGCTCTACATGAAGACGAAGAACTTCCACTGGCACGTGAGCGGGCCGCATTTCCGCGACTATCACCTCCTGCTCGACGATCACGGCGATCAGCTCTTCGCCTCCACCGACATCATCGCCGAGCGCGTCCGCAAGATCGGCGGTAACACGCTGCGCTCGATCGGCGATATCGCCCGCAAGGCCCGCATCGACGACAACGACGCCGAATATGTCAGCCCGGACGACATGATCGCCGAACTCCGCGACGACAACCAGCGCGTCGTCACCGCCATGCGCGAGGCGCACGACGTGTGCGACGAGCACAACGACGTCGCCACGGCGAGCCTGCTGGAAAACTTCATCGACGAGGCCGAGAAGCGCGTCTGGTTCCTGTACGAGATCGGCCGCCGCGGCGATCCGACCGGACACTAGCCACGCGGCACGAAGGGGGGATCGTGGACGAGCCAGGGACTGTGAACGGCGCGCCGCGCCTTCTGCTCCGCGCGGAAGGCGCGGCGCTGCTTGTCGTCGCCGCCCTGCTCTACGGGCGGACCGGCGCGTCGTGGTGGCTGTTCGCGATCCTGTTCCTCGCGCCCGATCTGAGCTTCATCGGCTACCTGGCCGGACCGCGCGCCGGCGCCATCGCCTACAACGCGGCGCATACGTCGGTCGGGCCGGCGCTGCTCGGCCTCGGCGGCCTTCTGCTCGACGGCAGCCTCGCCGTCGCGCTTGCCTTGATCTGGGCCGCGCATATCGGCTTCGACCGCCTGCTCGGCTACGGCCTCAAATACGCGGCCGGGTTCGGCTTCACCCATCTCGGCCGCATCGGGCGCAAGCCTTAAGCCGCCGCGCGCTTGTTGAAGCCCCACAGCGCCAGCGCGATCGCCAGCATCACGACGCCGCCGAGCAGCACCGACACCGGCGTCGCGCCGAGCTTCTCGAACCATTGCGTGTAGAAGTGGATCGCGCCGAAGGCGGCGGCGACGTTGACCAGCCAGCGGCGGTTGACGCGCATCGCCCACAGGCCGGCGGCGACGAGCACCACCGCCCAGCCGATCGAGAAGACCGTGTACGGGATGACGATGGCGTCGAGGCGCGATGTGACGGGCGTTGTTCCGCTCATCTTGGTCAGCAGGAACAACGGATCGCCCCACAGCGAACCGATCCAGAAGCCGAAATTGACCAGCAGGATCGCGGTGCGCGACGCCGCCAGCGCGACGCGCTCGTAATCGGCCCGCACCTCCTTCGAGACGCGATAGGCGGCATAGGCCAGCGCCGAGAACAGGACGATCGTCAGCGTCGGCTCGAAGATCGCCAGTGAATACATGGCGTGCGAATAGCCGGTGCGCGCGCCGAGGCAGGCGGACGCGGCGAGCACGGCCAGCGCCGCGAGCAGGCTCGAGCGCGCCGCGATCGCGATGCCGGCCAGCGCCGGGGTGACGATCAGCATGGAGGCGAGCGAGCCCTCGCCGAACGCGGCGACGCCGCCGCAGAACATCAGCGCGCCGATGACGAGGCAGATCTGGCCGAGCAACGCCCATTGCTTGAGCCGGTTGGCCTGCACGGCGAAGCCTGCGGCGGCGAGCACGGCGCCGAGCACGACCGCGGTCAGCGGCGTCGGCACCAGCGCCACGGCGCCAGCGGCGATCGCAACGACGCCGAAGCCGATCAGGATGTTGATGCCGAGCGAGCCGGTCTCGTGCAGGGCGAGTGCGGTCAGCCGCGTCGCCTCCTCCGGCGTCAGCTTGCCGTCTTCGACGAGCTTGGAAATGTCGAGCGTGATCTTCATCGCTGCCCCCCGCTGCGAATAGAGGGCCACTGTAGCATAGAGGTGCTTCAACAATCTCCGTTCGTCCCCGCGAAAGCGGGGACCCAGCGCAGAGTCACAGCCGGGCCCCCGCTTTCGCGGCGGCGAACGGAGTGCGTTGATAGCGTCGAAGGTCTAGCTCACGAGCCTCAGCACAGTCGCCGCAGCGTCGAAGTCGGCGCGGCGGAAGGCGCGGCGGCCGAGGGCGAGCTCGTCGCGGCCCCATTGCGACATCTGCCAGTCCTCGTCGAGATGCGCGGCGTTCCAGGCGGCGTCTGCGTCGATTGCGCCTTTCGCCAGCGCCAGCGCGATCAGCGCCGAGCCGGTGAGCGTGGTGATCGACGACACCGCGCCGAGGCGCCACGGATCGGTGGGAATGTGCGCGCGCGCGGCCGCCACGGCGTGCTGCGGCTGCTCGGAGAACATCACGCCGGCGACCTGCACGAAGCGCGCGCCGAGATCGTCGCGCGCGAAATCGAGAACGGGGTCCCAGAGTTCGGCCTGGCGCGCGACGAGGCCCTCCGGCGCTTCGGCGCGGTAGATCACCAGATCGCTGCCGAGATAGCCCGCGACCTCGTCGGCGACCGGCCCGGGCTTGTCGGCGACGGCGTCGATCACCGCATTGGCGAGCCGCGTCAGCGGCATGCGCGCCGGGTCGATCACGTCTCGCTGCGCGTTCCATTCATCGGCCATGGCTTTCGCGAGTGCGTGCGTCGGGGCGGCGAGAGGCCGGCGCGCCGGCGTGCGCACGGGTTTGCCGTCGAGCAGCACCGGATGGCCCTGCTCGCCCTGTTCGCCCGCTTCACCCGCGTTCGCTTCCGTATAGAACCGTTTGCGCAAGTTGCGCCCTACCGCCCGCCGCGCCGCCTCCATCGGGTCGAGCGGTTGGTTTTCAAAAATGTCTTCGAATATTTCACGCATGTGTTCGCCGTCGCGCAGAACGCATCACCGGTTCCTGCATTGCCATCATATGGGATTGGCGTCGATCCGCGTCCACGGGAAGCGGACGCAATAGGCGTTCGCGGCTTGCGCGGCAAGCGGCCCGTCCCGGTCAACGAAGAAACCCCGGAAAACCCAAGGAGACCGACAACGATGCAACAGCGATCGATCGCCCCGTTTTCGGCCGCGCTCCTCGCCGGCGCGCTGGCCGCCTGCCCTGCTTTCGCCCAGATGCAGCAACCCGACCCGAGCACACAGACCGCGACCAAGAGCGAAACGACGCGTGGCGCGGACATGTATGCCGGCGTCAAGGTGGCCCACGGCCCGGGCGTGATCCCGAACGACGCCCCGCGCGGACCGGCCGGGCTCGCAACGGCGCGGACGACGGTGGGCGTGGCGGCACCCCGCGCCGCCACCCGCGCCACTGTCGCGCGGAACTCGCAATCCGATCCCAGCACCACGGCCGCAACCAAGAGCGAGAACCCGACCGGCACGAACATGTATGCCGGAGTCAAGATCGCGCACGGTCCGGGCGTGATCCCGAATGACGCGCCGAAGGGACCGGCCGGCCTTGCGGTGAACGCCGGGGTCCAGCCGGCGGCCGCCCCCGCTCCGGCCGGACGTGGCGACCGCTACGTCTACGGCAGCGGGTATTACGGCGCGGACGAAGGCGGCGTCGCCGTCTCCACCGGCTTTGGCCCGACGCCGGCCGCCTATGGCCATGGTTACGGCTATGAGCCCGCCTGGGGCGTCTCGGCCGAGCCCGCCTGTGCCGCCGGCTATGGCCGCCGCTGCTACCAGCGCCGGGTCATGATCGACCAGCGCCACGCCGCATGGCGGCGGTTCTGCGAGTGACGAATGGACCCGTCCGCGCCCCCGCGCGGGCGGGCCTTTTCCGGGCGCGCCGGGTCCCGCCCGATTGTGCGGCGCACAAAGCAAAAATCGCAAAAAAGCCCATAAGACCGCACGAAAACGTGCGTACGGCGTCCCGGTGCGACGCCCCGAACGGTAGCCATTCCCTGCCCGTTTCCCTACTCTGCCCACCCGGAATCGAGCCTGCCCAGGGCGCGCATCCGGGCAGGAATTCCGGCCGGTCGAGGCTGACGCGACGCCGTAAGTTTTGGACTTTCCTTGCGTAACGGCGCTGCGTTTCGAGGAGTCAATGAAGAACACTGATATCGCTGCGCCGGACTACTTCCACAAAGTGGTCGACTGCCAATGGGCGTGCCCCGCGCACACGCCGGTCCCCGAATACATCCGCTTGATCGCGCACGGGCGTTATTCCGACGCCTACATGATCAATTGGAAGTCGAACGTCTTCCCCGGCGTGCTCGGCCGCACCTGCGACCGTCCCTGCGAACCGGCCTGCCGCCGCGTCCGCGTCGAGGACGAGCCGGTGGCGATCTGCCGC
>JBQCFB010000487.1:0-21225 GCA_051959715.1 Pseudolabrys sp. | reverse complement strand
TCCGAACCCCGCCTAACCGCTGCTAAGACGGCTAGGGCTTGTAGGCTTGGTTATTCAAGCTGCCTTACGCAGCCTGAGCAACCGGAGCATAGTTGTCGTTGGCAACTATGGAATTGGCCCGATAACGGCGGAACCATGCCGAGCAAAAGTCCGCCCTTTACGCCCTCGTCGATCCTATTTCGCCCCCGCCGGTGCCGCCCGGTGAACGGTATTTCGAGCGGCACTGGTGGAGGCGCCGGGTACTGCCCCCGGGTCCGATGGGTTTATTACGACAGCCGTTTATCGCCATAGCCGGGTTGCCCCGGCACCCCGGAATATAGGCCCTAAGGCTTAAGGAAAAAAGGGCGGCTGGGCCGCCGGCCGCCACCCTTCAAGCCGCCGGGAAGAGCGGAACCGGGCCGCGCTCGACGATCCCGCCGCCGGGGCCGATGCCGCGCGTGGTCATCGTGCAGGTCCAGGCGCCCGGCGCACCGTCGATGCCGTAGAGGTTGTAGGCGGCGGCGTCATGCGACGGGGCCGGTGCGGCGGAGGCTGAGGGCACGCCGACGGCCGGGACACGCGTACCGCCCGGCCCGTCGAGCCAGTTCAACATGTGCAGATGGTCGTGCCCGTGCAGCAGCAGCTCGGCGCCGTGCGCGGCGATCGTCTCGACCAGCGCCCAGGCGTCGAGCAGCCGCTTGTGCGAGTCGGACCTGGTGACCGGCGGGTGATGGATGAGAATGACGCGGAACAGGCCCTCGGCCTTGAGCGCGTCGAGCAACGGTCCCAGCGCCTTGATCTGCGTCTCGCCGAGCCGGCCCGTCGCCATGAACGGCGCGGTCGCAATGGCGGTGGACAGGCCGATCAGCGCGACCGGTCCGCGCCGTCGCACATAGGGAAATCCGAGGGCGCCGTCGTCGCCCGTCATGTAGGGCGCCCATTGCGGGGCGTAGCGGACCGCCTGCCGCACATAGGCGTCATGATTGCCCGGCACGAAGCTGACGTGCCTGATCGAGCCCAGTTGCTGGAGCCATTTTCGCCCGCGCACGAACTCCTCTTCAAGCGCGATGTTGGCGAGGTCGCCGGTGACGGCGATGTGGTCGACCGCCTGCACGGCGAGATCGTCGACAAGAAAATCGAGTACGGCGCGGTCGTGCACGCGCCGCCGCTTGCGCAGCCAGTTGATGTAACCGGTGAGGCGCTTGCCCATGAGATCGCCGATGCGCGGCTTTGGCAGCGGCGCCAGATGGACGTCGGAGAGATGGGCGAGGGTGAACACCGATTTGTCATGGCCGGGCTTGTCCCGGTCATCCATGTCTTGCTGGCTGCATATCATCAAAGACGTGGATGCCCGGCACAAGGCCGGGCATGTCGTCTGCGCTTTCGACGCGCGTCAGAGTATCACGAACTGCCGATCAGAATGCCGGTCAGGAACACCAGCACGCCGCCGACCACGACCTGGAACGCCGCCTGAAGGAACGGCGTGTCCATGAACTTGGTGCGGATCCATGAGATCGCCCACAGCTCGATCACGACGATGATGATCGAGACGACGGTCGCCGCGAAGAAATCGGGGATCAGATAGGGCAGCGTGTGGCCGAGGCCGCCGATCGTGGTCATGAGGCCGCACACGGCGCCGCGCAGCCACGGCGTACCGCGGCCGGTGAGCGAACCGTCGTCCGACAGCGCTTCGGCGAAGCCCATCGAGATGCCGGCGCCGACCGACGCGGCGAGGCCGACGAGGAACGTCTCCCAGGTCTGATGTGTGGCGAAGGCGGCCGCGAACAGCGGCGCCAGCGTCGACACCGAACCGTCCATGAGGCCTGCGAGGCCGGGCTGCACATATTGCAGCACGAACATGCGCTTCGCGGTCTCGTCTTCCTTCTCGCGGGCGCCGGGCGTGAGGATGCTCTCGGAGAGCTTGTGGGCGAGCGATTCGTGTCCGGCTTCCGCCTCGGCGAGGTCGAGCAGCAATTGCCGCACCGAGACGTCGCGCGCGTTTTCCGCCGCCTTGCGATAGAAGCGCTCGGCCTGGAATTCCATTTCCTCAGCGAACTTGCGTACCTCATCGAGGCCCAGCGGCCGCATCAGCCACAGGCTCGACTTGTGCTGGATGAAGCCCTTCACGTCCTGGCGGCGGATGAGGGGCAGGTAGTCGCCGAATTTCTGCCGGTAGAGGTCGAACAGGCGCGTGCGGTGGGTGACCTCCTCGTCGGCCATCTCGTCGAAGACCTTTGCGGAGGAGGGGAACTGGTCGCGCAGGCCCTCGGCGAAGCCGCGATAGATGCGGCTGTCTTCCTCCTCATTGGTGATGGCCAGTGCCAGCACCTCCTGCTCGGTCAGGTCGGAAAAGTTCTTCACGGGTCGCCCTTCGCGATCGACGGCTTGATCGGGTATGTACCTATATTAGAACTATTCCAAACCGCAACGGGTCTTGCCGTCCCGTGCCCCCACCCGGTAACGCCTCCTTCAGGGGCAGGTACGAGAACTCGCGATGACCCTGACGCGCATGCGCCGCCGGCTCGAGCCGGCGATCCGGCCGATGATGCATCTGTACTGGCGCTTCGCGCGGCCGGCGACGCTTGGCGCGCGCGGCCTGGTGATCGACGGGCAGGGCCGCGTCTTCCTCGTGCGCCACACCTACGTGGACGGCTGGCACATGCCGGGCGGCGGCGTCGAGACCGGCGAGACGATGCTGGCGGCGCTGACGCGCGAACTGGCCGAAGAAGGCAACATCACGCTCACCGGCCAGCCGCAGCTTTTCGCACTCTATTTCAACGCGCGGGTGTCGCGGCGCGACCATGTCGCGCTCTACGTCGTGCGGGACTTCCTGCAAGAAAGCCCGCCGCAGCCGAACCGCGAGATTCTCGAACACGGCTTCTTCGCGCTGGACGCGTTGCCGGAGGGCACGACGCGGGCGACGCGCGCGCGCCTCGACGAGGTGTTCCGCGCCGTCCCCGTCAGCGAGATGTGGTGACTCCGATTGGCGGCCGATCGGTCGCATGGTCAGGTGAATGATGACGAAGCCAATTCCGGTATTCGACGGGCACAACGATGTGCTGCTGCGTCTCTACAATTCCTCGTCGGCCGACGTCGTATCCGATTTTTTGAACGGTGAGGATGCCGGCCATCTTGATCTGAAAAAGGCGAGGTCCGGATCCTTCGTCGGTGGATTCTTCGCGCTTTTCTCGCCGTCTCCGAAGCCGGCGGGAACCGCTCCGCGTACCGCCGATGAAAAGGCCGCGCCGAGGACGCCCATCCCTTTGACCATGGATGCGGCGCGAAACTCCGTCGTCGGTGAGTTGGCCATTCTCACAAAAATCCTGCGCGCCGCGCCCGGCGAGGTCGCCTTGTGCCTGACTGCGTCGGAGGCGAAAGCGGCCATCGCGCAGAATCGACTGGCGGTCGTCCTGCATCTCGAAGGGGCCGAGGCGATCGACCGTGATCTAAATCTTCTTCATGTTCTTCATGCCGCGGGCCTGCGCTCGCTGGGGCCGGTCTGGAGCCGCGACAACATCTTCGGCCACGGTGTTCCCTTCCGCTTTCCGGCCGATCCGGACATCGGCGACGGGCTGACGGAGGCCGGCGAAAGGCTGATCCGGACCTGCAACGACATGAACATCCTGATCGACCTGTCGCACATCAACGACAAGGGGTTCTGGGACGTCGCGCGGCTGTCGACGGCGCCGCTGGTCGCCACGCATTCAAACGCGCATGCGCTGTGCCCCGCGTCGCGCAATCTCACCGACCGCCAACTCGACGCGATCCGCGACAGTGGCGGAATGGTCGGCCTCAATTTTGCCGCGGCGTTTCTTCGCTCCGACGGTGCGATGAAGGCCGACACGCCGGTGGACGTGATGGTGCGCCAGCTCGACTATCTCATCGAGAAGCTGGGTGAGGATCATGTCGGCATCGGCTCCGACTTCGACGGCGCCGTCGTGCCCGCGGCCATCGGCTCGGCGGCCGGACTGCCGGTGCTGTTCGACGCGCTGCGGGCGCACGGATATTCCGAGCCGCTGTTGACGAAAATCGGCGCGGCGAACTGGCTCGACGTGCTGGCGCGGACGATCGGGTGACGCGCTCTCAGCCGCGCTGGAACAGCGCGAGCTTGATGCCGAAGGCGATGAAGATCGCGCCGATCGTGCCGTCGATCCAGCGCTGATAGGATCGCGCGCCGCGCACCATGCGGGTCGCGCGCGCCGTGACGACGGCGACGATCAGGTTCCAGATCGTGCCGTTGATATTGAAGATGACGCCGAGGACGAACAGCGCCAGCGCCTTCGACGGCGCCGTGTGATCGACGAACTGCGGCAGGAAGGCGAGGAAGAACAGCGCCACCTTCGGATTGAGCGCGTTGGTGACGAAGCCCTGTCGCAACACGGTCGCGAACGACATCTCAGGTGCGATGCCGGCGGCCGCGGCTTCGAGATTTCCTGTCACGCGCCGCGTCAGCATCATCCGCGCGCCGATATAGACGAGATAGGCCGCGCCGCAGAACTTCACCACGCCGAAGGCGGTGGCCGAGGCCGCGATCAGCGCCGATATGCCGAGCGCGGCGGCGGTCACGTGCACCATGATGCCGCAGCCGACGCCGGCGACCGCGGCGACGCCGCCGCGCAGGCCGAGCTGGGTCGAGCGCGCGACGATCAACGCCGTGTCCGGGCCGGGCGTGATGTTCAGCAGCCAGCCGGCGAGGATGAAGATCAAGAGGTCGTGCGTGCCCAACATCTGGAATCAGCCGAGGCGCGCACGGTCGTGCGGCGCGGCGAAGTCGAGCTGCGGACCGAGCGGCACGATGCCGGTCGGGTTCACCTGACGCTGGCTCCAGTAATAGTGGTGCTTGATCTGGTCGAGGCTCACCGTCTCGGACACGCCGGGCACCTGGTAGAGGTCGCGCAGATAGTTCGACAGGTTCGGATATTCGTGGATGTGCCGCCAGTTGCACTTGAAGTGCGAGTAATAGACGGCGTCGAAGCGGATCAGCGTGGCGAAGAAGCGCCAGTCGGCCTCGGTGATCTGCGAGCCGGCGAGGTACCGGCGCTCGCCGAGAATCTGCTCCATCTCGTCGAGCGTGTCGAACAGGTTGCGGAAGGCCTGTTCGTAGGCGCCCTGCGAGGTGGCGAAGCCGGCGCGATACACGCCATTGTTGACGTTTGGATAGATCAGGTCGTTGAGGCGGTCGATCTCGCCGCGCAGCGCCTCGGGATAGAAATCGGTGTGCACGTTGGTGTGCGCGTCGAACGCCGAGTTGAGCATGCGGATGATCTCGGACGATTCGTTGTTGACGATCGTCTTGCCCTTCTTGTCCCACAGGACGGGCACGCTCACGCGGCCGGTATAGCGCGGCGCGGCGACGAGGTAGACCTCGGAGAGCTTGCCCTTGCCGTTGACGTCGTCGCCGGTCGAGCCGCTGGCCTTGTCGAAGGTCCAGCCGTCGCGGCCCATTTCGGGCGACACGACCGACATGGAGACGACGTTCTCGAGACCTTTGAGCTTGCGGAAGATGACCGTCCGGTGCGCCCAGGGGCAGGCGAGCGAGACGTAGAGGTGATAGCGCCCCGGCTCGGCCTTGAAGCCGCCCTCACCGGTGGGGCCGGGGCTGCCGTCGGCCGTCACCCAATTGCGGAATTGCGTCGTCGGGCGGACGAAGTGCCCGTCCTTGGTGCGCGAAACGTCGTCCTGCCACACGCCTTCGACCAGAAGTCCCATCGAACTGCCTCGCCTTCGTCTGTCCCGCCTTCATTTAGGATGCCGCGGCGGAGAAGGCCACCGGCAATGGACCTGCGGTATCGGGGGTGCTAATCGGCATTCATGAACGACCTGGCGCTGACCATCCGGGCGGAAATCCCCGAGGACGATGCCGCGATCGAGCGGCTGCACGAGCGCACCTTCGGCCCCGGCCGCTATGCCCGCACCGCCTTCCGTATCCGCGAGGGGCGGCGGCATCTGCTGCCGGTGTCGTTCACGGCCCATATCGGCACGTTGCTGGTCGGCTCGGTGCGGCTCACTCCGGTGACCATCGGCACGACGCCGGCGCTGCTGCTCGGGCCGCTGACGGTCGAGCCGCCGTTCCGCTCGCACGGCATCGGCCGCAAGCTGCTGGAACGGGCGCTCGCCGATTCGAAGAAGCAGGGGCACAAGCTCGTCTTCCTCGTCGGCGACGAGCCCTATTACGGCCGCGTCGGCTTCAAGCGCGTGCCGAAGCGTCAGGTGACGATGCCGGGCCCGGTCGATCCGGGACGGCTGCTGGTCGCCGAGCTCGCGCCGAACGCCTTCGACAGCGTCTCCGGCACGGTGCTGCCCGACTGGGAAAATACCACTTCCTGATTCAAGAGACCGGGATTCTACGGAATTGCGGCGGGGCTTCGCGCGGCGGAGGGTCAGGCCTCCACGCATGAGGGTGCCCGATGAAGGCTTTTCCAATTCTCGCCGCAGCGGCGTTCATGACGCTCGCGGCGCCGGTGCGCGCGCAACAGATCGATCTCGAAGCCGTCACCTGCAAGGAATTCCAGGCAAACGACAAGCAGACGGTGGCGATGATCATGGCGTGGCTGCAGGCCTTCTACACCGAGGCCGACGCCAAGCCGGTCGTCGACTTCGACAAGATGAAGACCGATGGCGGCAAGCTCGCTGAGTACTGCGCGAAGAATCCGAGCCACGTCGTCATCATCGCCGCCGACAACGTGCTGCAGAAGAAGTAGTCAGCGCCCCTCGCGGGCCCAGGTGGCGGCGAGCGAGCCGATCAGCAGCAGGAGGCCGATCAGCCCGGCGAACACCGGCAGCACGCCGATGCCGCGCACGACCGAGACGTCGCGCATCTTCAGGCCGATCCAGTCGTCGCCCTTGAACACCGACGACGTGCGCACGGGCAGGACGCGCGGCAGGTCGACGCCCTTGCCGTCGTCGAGGCGGCGCGCGTCGCCGCCGGTCGCCTCGGCGATCCTCTTGAGCACGTCGGTGGTCGACGTCACTTCCTGGAATTCGCGCGGATTGGCGGGGCCGACATTGGCGAGCGCGGTCAGCTTGCCGTCGGTGGCGCGCCACAGGCCGAGCTCGTTGGCCGTCAGCGTCGTCTGCCACAGGCCCGGCTCCTTCGGCTGCAATTGCAGCGTACGCGTCGCGCCGGTCGGCGAGGTGAGGGTCACGTCGTTGACCGTGTCGGCCATGGTCTGGCGCTCGACGGTGACGGTGCGGCCGTTGACGTTGAGCCGCAGCGCTTCTTCCTCGAGATCGGGCTGCTTCATCAGCCAGTGCGACAGGCGGCGCAGGAGATCGAGGTGCGGGCCGCCGCCCTCATAGCCGCGCGCCCACAGCCAGATGTGATCGGACAGAAGCAGCGCGACGCGGCCCTTGCCCTGCCGCGCCAGCACGAGCAGCGGCTTGCCGTCCGGCCCGTCCATCACCGTCGTGCCGGTGGTGCGCCGCACGTTGACGAGGCGGAACCAGCGGCTCCAGTGCGGCGGATTGCTGTCGGCGCCCTGGAGGCCGCGGGTCACTGGATGGCGTTCGCCCGATTGCGTCAGGCGCGCGAAGAAGGGCAGGTCGGTCGTGTCGCCCGACGGCTCGGCGGGAAGGATCTCGTCGAGCGGCGTGCGCCAGATGCTGGTCGGGCTCGCATAGTCGGGGCCCGCCGCGATCATGACCGCGCCGCCGTCGCGCACGTATTTCGCGATGTTGTCGAAGTAGATCATCGGCAGCACGCCCTGGCGGGCGTAGCGGTCGAAGATGATGAGCTGGAATTCCGAGATCTTCTGCTGGAAGAGTTCGCGCGTCGGGAAGGCGATCAGCGACAGCTCGTTGATCGGCGTGCCGTCCTGCTTCTCCGGCGGCCGCAGGATGGTGAAGTGCACGAGGTCGACGGAGGCGTCGGACTTCAGGAGATTGCGCCAGGTGCGCTCGCCGGCATGCGGCTCGCCGGAGACGAGCAGCACGCGTAGCTTGTCGCGCACGCCGTCGATCGAGAGGACGGCGCGGTTGTTCACCTGCGTCAGCTCGTTCGGCACGGCCGCGGCTTCGACCTCGACGTTGTTCTGTCCCGCATGCGGGATCGGCACCGGTATCTTTACTTCGGTGCCGACCGCGACGCTGCGCTGCTCGAGCACCTCGCCGTCGCGGCGGACGGTCACCTGCGCGGTGCCGGCATTGATGCCGTGATCCTCGACGCGGAAGCCGATCGTCTGCTTCTGGTTGACGATGCCGAAGCGCGGGGTCTGCGTCAGCACGACGCGGCGGTCGATTTCGTTCCTGTGGCCGGTGATGAGCGCGTGCAGCGGCGCGGAGAAGCCGAGCGCGCCGGCATCGGCCGGCACGTCGTGCACGCGGCCGTCGGTGATCATGATGGCGCCGGCGACGCGGTCCGGCGGCACGTCGGCCAGTGTTGAATTCAGCGCCGAGAACAGGCGCGTGCCGTCATTCTCGCCGTCGGCCTGTCCGGCGTCGGCGACGCGCACTTCGAGGCCGGGAATGTGGTGCAGGCGGTCGACCAGCGCCTTGCGCACCTCGTCGGTCTGCTTGTTGCGGTCACCGAAGTCCTGGCTCGGGCTCTTGTCGACGATCACTGCGGCGACGGACGGGATCGGGTCGCGGTCCTCGCGCGTGAACGAGGGATTGGCGAGCGCCAGCACCATCAGGCCGAGCGCGATGGCGCGCAGGGCCGCGCCGCGGCTGCGCGCTAGCAGGAGCAGCACCGAGATGACGACAGACGCGCCGAAGGCCGCCCACACCACATAGTCGGGCACCAGCGGAGCGAATGAGACGCCGAGGTTCATAACCCACGCATCCACATATTCGGCGTCATGCCCGGCCTTGTGCCGGGCATCCACGTCTTTTCAGCTTGCGGCACGAAAGGCGTGGATGGCCGGGACAAGCCCGGCCATGACGCTGTCATTGTGTCGGCCACATTGCGCATCTGCACTTACTGCCCCAGCCGTTCCAGGAGCGCCGGGATGTGCACCTGGTCGGCCTTGTAGTTGCCGGTGAGCACGTACATCACGATGTTGACGCCGGCGCGGAAGGCGAATTCGCGCTGGCGCGGCTCGCCCGGCACCATCGGCAGCATGGCTTGGCCGTCCGGCCGCATCGCCCATGCGCCGGCGAGATCGTTCGAGGTGATCAGGATCGAGGAGACGCCGTCGCCGGCGCGCGCTGGCCGCTCGCTCTCGCCTTCGGTTTCGGCAGGCAGCGCCTCGACCCACAATTTCCCTTCGGTGAAGCGGCCGGGGAAATCGCGCAGCAGATAAAACGTTTTCGTCAGCACGTGATCCCGCGGCACCGGCTCGAGCTCGGGGATGTCGAGCGACGACAGAACGGTGCGGAGCGACACCATGCCGGGGCTCTGCATCGCGCCGTCCGGTCCAGGCGGTGCGTCGATCGCGTCGCGCGTGTCGAACAGCACCGTGCCGCCTTGCTTCATGTAGCTGTCGATCTTCTCGAGCGCGGCGGCCGACGGCTTCGGCGCGTTCGGCGAGATCGGCCAGTAGATGAGGGGGAAGAAGGCGAGCTCGTCCTTTGCCGGATCGAGACCGATCGGATCGCCGGGCTCGAGCGCGGTGCGTTGCGCGAGGAAGAGCGACAGGCCTTCGAGGCCGGCCCGGCTGATCTCGTCGACCGACGCATCGCCGGTGACGATGTAGGCGAGGTGGGTCTGGTGCGTGGCCTGAAGCGCGAAGTCGCGCTGCCGGTCGCTGAGCGGCGGCGGCCAGTTCGGCTTGGTCGCCGGCGTCTGCGCGTGCGTCTGCCACGGCAGGGCGGCGAGCACGCCGACAAGCAGCAGGGCGGCGGTCGCGCGGCGGCGGAAACGCATCGCTGCGATGCCGCCGGACAGCATGATGACGACCAGCGCGTCGAGCATCAGCAGCGCCAGCGCGGCGAGGAAGACCGGGCCGCGCAGGTCGAGCGGCTCGCCATGGCGATAGACGTCGACGCGCGCATTGAGCGGCGTCACGTCGAGCGGCGCCGGACGGTCGTCGGGCGCGAGCGTGTTGACGGCGACAAGGCCTTCCGGCGGGCCGTAGAAGCCCGGCGGGTGCTCGGCATTGGCGCGGCCGGAATAGTCGGCCGGGATCGGTTTCGCCGTCGGCGGCGGCACCGAGAATGCGCCGAAGCCGTCGAGCATGCGCGTCGGCGGCACGGCGGGGACGGCGCGGCTCGATGCCTCGCTCTCGGCTTTCTGCGCGCCGGAGGAGGGCGTGGCGCCCGCGAGAGAGACGATGTGGCGCAGCATGTCGACGAAGGCGCCGGACAAAGGCAGGTTCGACCAGCGCGGGTCGGCGGTGACGTGGAACAGGATGATGAGCCCCTTGCCGCGGCGCTGCGCGGTGACGAGCGGCGTGCCGTCGCCGAGCGTCGCCCAGGTGCGGCCTTGCAGATCGGCATCGGGCTCGGCCAGCACCTGCCGGGTGACGGTGACGTCGTTCGGCACGGCCACGCCGCCGAACGGGCCCGTGCGCGAGAAGCCGGCGAGCGGCTGCGGCTTGTCCCAGCTCAGCGTGCCGCCGAGTATGCGGCCGCCGCGCCTGAGCTTGACCGGCACGAGCTTGTCGTCGCTGGCGGCGAGATGCGGGCCGGCAAAGCGCACGAGCACGCCGCCGTCCTCGATCCAGCTCGTGAGCGGCTGCGATTGATCCCCGATATTGCCGACGTCGGCGAGGATCATCATCGGCACGCGCTGCTCGAGATAGCGCTTGATCGCTTCCGCCGGCGCGACGCCTTCGGCGAGCCGCACGTCGGCGAACGGATTGAGCGCGCGTTGCAGATAATAGTTGGCGCCGAGCAGCGGCTGGGCGCGGTCGGCGTCGCCGCCGGAGACGATGCCGACGGTGCGGCGGCGCCAGCGCTTGTCGAGCAACTGCACGGCGCCCGCGGATCGCTCGCCGGCGATCTCGAGCCGCGCGACGTCGTTGCGGATTTCGACCGGAAGCTTGATCGAGGCTTCGGTTTCCTTTTCTCCGGCCTTGAAGGCGAAGGGCGCATCGCCGAGCGGCAGGCCTTTCAGATCGATGGCATTGACCATGCCGTTCTCGCCAGGGCCGCCTTCGGCGCGCAGCACTTTCACCGTCAGCGCACCGGCGGCATTGTCGGCGGCGGCGAGCGCGTGCGCCTGCGGCAGGCCGCCCTGGACGATCGAGAGCGGATGATCGCCGATGACGCGCTTGAGCCCGTCGACGAAGTCCTTGCCGGTGCCGAGATCGACATTGTCGGTCAGCCACAACAGTTCGACCTTCGGCGAGGCTTTCAGGAAGCGCTCAATCATCGGCAGCGCGGCGGAGCGGTCGACCGCGTGCGGCTTGGGCTTCACCTGCTTGAGCGCGACGCGCGCCGCGCCCGCCACTTGCAGCGACAGGTCGCGCGTCGTCTCCGACAGCGGCAGCAGCGCGACGCCGCGATCGTCGGCCTCGGCGCGCGCGATCAACTCATCGGCGGTGCGAATGCGCTCGTCCCAGGTCGAGGCCGCGGCCCAGCCGTCGTCGATCAGCACGAGCAGCGGCGCCGAGCGGTCGTTCGCGGCAAGCGGCGGATTCCATAACGGGCCCGCCGCGGCGATCACGATCAGCGCGGCGAGCAGGAGCCGCAGCAGGATCAGCCACCACGGCGTGCGCGACGGCGTCTCTTCTTTCGGCGCGATCTCGAACAGGAGCCGCGTCGGCGGGAAATTGATGCGGCGCGGGCGCGGCGGCACGAGCCGCAGGAGCCACCACAGCATCGGCAGCGCCAGAAGCCCGAGGAGGACCAGCGGCTGGGCGAAGGCGAGCGGCAGGGAGCCGATCACGCGGCGCTCCCCGTGCGGACGGAGGCGTGGGCGCCGGGCATCGCATGCGCGCCCATGCGCGCGTGCAGGGCGAGCAGCAACTCGGTCGCCGGCCGGTCGGTGCGATGAATGGCGAAGCTCCAGGCGCGCAAATCGGTGGCGGCGCGGATCGCGTCACGATGGCGCGCAATCAGGCCTTGATAGTCGTTGCGCCAGGTCTCGGCGCGGCCGGCGGTGACGCTGCCCGCGCCCTCGGGCTCGATGAACTCGACGCGTCCGGAGTAAGGGAAGCTCTCTTCCGCCGGATCGACGACCTGCACGACATGACCCTGCGCGCCGGTCGCGGACAATTGCCCGATGGTCGTCTCGACCTCGGCGATCGGCGCCCACAGATCGGACAGCACGACGATCTCCGACTGCGGCGATGGCGCGAAGGAGGGCGGCAGGCTCGGCCGCTCGCCGGCATCGTGCAGGATCGCCTCCGCCATCTTCTCGATGACGTTGCGGCTGGCGGTAGGACGCAAGAGGCCCGGCACGCCGACGCGCTCGCCGCCCTGCACCAGCACTTCGGCGAGCGCGAACGCGACGACCAGCGCGCGCTCGAGCTTGCTGTCATTGGTCAGCGCCGAGGCGAAGGCCATCGACGGCGATCGGTCTGGCCAGATCCAGATCGTGTGTGAGGCCTCCCATTCGCGTTCGCGCACATAGAGATGGTCGTCGCGCGCCGACCGCCGCCAGTCGACGTTCTGCGCCGGCTCGCCGGAGACGAAGCGCCGGTACTGCCAGAAGTTCTCCCCGGAGCCGGCGCGGCGGCGGCCGTGCAGGCCGTGAATGACGGTCGCGGCGACGCGCCGCGCCTCGAGCACGAGCCGCGGCATCGACGCGGCGAGCGAATGCGCGCCGCCGCTCGCCTGGCGCACTGCACCGGCTTCGATCTCCCTGTGCCCGGGCTCGGCCATTCAGTTCATCCGAAACGCGCCGTCAGCCGCCGGACGACGCCGGCGATGTTCTCGCCTTCGGCGCGGGCTGCGAAGGTCAGCGCCATGCGGTGCTTGAGCACGGGCTCGGCGAGCTCCAGCACGTCGTCGATCGACGGCGCAAAGCGGCCGTCAAGCAGGGCGCGCGCACGCACGGCGAGCATGAGCGCCTGGCTGGCGCGCGGGCCGGGGCCCCAGGCGATCAGCTTGCCGATGTCGCCGCCGTCGGGACCGGGACGCGCCGAGCGCACCAATTTGAGGATCGCCTCGACCACGGATTCGCCGACCGGCAGGCGGCGCACCAGCCGCTGCGCCGACAGCAGGTCCTCGGCGGTCATCGCAGCCTTGGCGCGGCCTTCCTCCGATCCCGTGGTGTCGAACAGGATGCGGCGCTCGGCTTCGAGATCGGGATAGTCGACGTCGATCTCCATCAGGAAGCGGTCGAGCTGGGCTTCCGGCAGCGGGTAGGTGCCCTCCTGCTCCAGCGGGTTCTGTGTCGCGAGCACATGGAAGGGCTTGGGCAGGTCGTGGCGCGCACCGGCGACGGTGACGTGCTGCTCCTGCATCGCTTGCAGCAGCGCCGACTGCGTGCGCGGGGAGGCGCGGTTGATTTCGTCGGCCATCAAGAGCTGGGCGAAGACGGGCCCCTGGATGAAGCGGAAGGAGCGCTTGCCGCCCTGGCCCTCTTCCAGCACCTCGGTGCCGAGGATGTCGGACGGCATCAGGTCGGGCGTGAACTGGACGCGCCGCGCGTCGAGGCCGAGGGCGATGCCCATGGTCTCGACCAGCTTGGTCTTGGCGAGGCCGGGCACGCCGACCAGCAGGGCATGTCCGCCGGACAGCACGGTGACGAGGGCGTGCTCGACCACCTTGTCTTGGCCGAAGATGACTGCGCCGATCGCGTCCTTGGCCGCGCGCACATTCGCGGCCGTCGTCTCGGCCGTGCGCACGATCATGTCTTCGAGCTTTTCGATGCTTTCGCCGCCTGCGACTGCCATGGAAGCCATCATCCTTGTCCGGGCGCGAGGTGCCATTGCCGGCGACCGTCGTCGTGAGCCCATCGGCGGAGCGCCATTCCGCACGTGCGCGTTGCACGAGCGCTCACGCGCCAAAGCAACAAACACACCAGAGGCGTTTTCGATGCGCTCCGAGGGATCGAATCCGCCTCGTTCTCTTCCGCCAAGCTTACGCTATCTTCCGGCGTCCGGACGTTGAATCACGAAGATGCGAACAGGGCCGGCGACGACATTACGGTAAGGGAAACAATGGCGAAGGCAGGGCAGGGTGGACTGGAAGGGATCGCGGCAGCCCTGCCCCGCGGGCGCGGACTGCCCCCGGTCGAGCGCTGGAATCCGCCTTTTTGCGGCGATCTCGACATGCGGATCGCCAGCGACGGCACGTGGTATTATCAGAAGACCCCGATCGGCCGCTTGCCGCTGGTCAAGTTGTTCGCCTCCGTGCTCAAGAAGGAGGGCGACAAGTACTTCCTCGTCACGCCGGTCGAGAAGGTCGGGCTGACGGTGGACGACGCGCCCTTTCTGGCCGTCGAAATGACCGCCGCGAGGGACGATCAGGGCCACCAGATGCTCACCTTCCGCACCAATGTTGACGACGAGGTCACGGCGGGCGCGGGCCATGCCCTGCGCTTCGAGCCGGAGGTAACGGGCGGCCTGCGGCCCTATGTCCATGTGCGCCGCGACCTGTGGGCCAAGGTGAGGCGGGCCGTGTTCTACGATCTGGTCGCCTTGGGAGAAGAGCGCGACGTCGACGGCAAGCGCATGTTCGGCGTCGCGTCGGCGGGCGCGTTTTACGCAATGGCCGAGGCGGACAGCCTGCGGGAGTTTGCCTGATGCAGCAGGAGGTGAAGCCGGCGCCACGGCTGTCCGCGCAGGACTTCTTCGCGCGCGCGCGCGAGCGGCTGACGCTCGACGCACCATACGGGCTGAACGACCCCAACGTGATCCCGCGGCGCGGCGACCATGACGTCGACCCGGTGATGGAGAAGATCGCGACGATCCGGCCGATCCGCCCGGCGGCGGTGCTGGTGCCGGTGATCGACCACGGCGAGGCGACCGTGCTGCTGACGCAGCGCGCGCAGCATCTGCCCGACCATCCGGGGCAGGTGTCGTTTCCCGGCGGCAAGATCGACAAGACCGACAAGGACCCGATGCACTCGGCGCTGCGCGAGGCGGAGGAAGAGATCGGCCTCGACCGCGCTCACGTCGAGTCGCTCGGTTATCTCGACGTCTACATGACGACGCTCGGCTACCGCATCGTGCCGGTGATCGCGCGGGTGAAGCCCGGCTTCACGCTCAAGCTGAACACCGCCGAGGTCGACAATACGTTCGAGGTGCCGCTCGCCTACCTGATGGACCTCGCCAACATGCAGCGCCATTCGCGCGACTGGAACGGCATGACGCGGCACTTCTACGCGATCACCTTCGGCGAGCGTTACATCTGGGGCGTCACGGCGGGCATCCTGCGTAATCTGTACGACCGGATCTATCGGGATCCGGCGCGATGATCCGCACCGGCTTCACCGAGTTCCTGCTCTTCCTGACGCCGTTCGCGATCTATGCGGCCTTCCTGTTCGCGACGCGCTCGGGCGTGCTCGATCCGAAGTCCTGGCCGGTACGGCATGTGCTGCTGCTGGCGATCTTCGCGCTGCTGCTGGTGATCGGCAGCTTCGTCTATTTCGCGCATTTCTCCGGCGCGCCGGTCGGCACGACCTATGTGCCGGCGCACATGGAGAACGGCAAGCTCGTGCCGGGAACGTACAAATGAGCGGCGCGACATCCCGCAGGCTCGACGCCGCGTGGCTGCGCGAAGGCGCGCTGCCGCGGCTTCTCGCCGTGCTCGACCGCGACGGCGAGGAGGCGCGCGTCGTCGGCGGCGCGGTGCGCAACGCGCGGCTCGGAGAACCTGTGCTCGAGCACGACGTCGCGACCACGGCGGTGCCCGACGAAGTCGTGCGCCGCGTCACGGCGGCGGGCTTCAAGGCCGTGCCGACGGGCATTGCGCACGGCACCGTCACCGTCGTGATCGCCGGCCAGCGGTTCGAGGTGACGACGTTGCGGCAGGACGTCGAGACCTATGGCCGCCACGCCAAGGTCGCGTTCGGCCGCGACTGGGAAGGCGACGCGCACCGGCGCGACTTCACCATCAATGCGCTGTCGGTGACCGCGGACGGCACAGTCCACGACTATACCGGCGGTCTCACCGATCTCGCCGCGCGGCGCGTGCGCTTCATCGGCGAGGCGAGGACGCGCATCGAAGAAGACTATCTACGCATCCTGCGCTTCTTCCGGTTCCATGCCGCGTACGGACACGGCGACCCCGACCGTTTAGGCCTTGCGGCCTGCATCGCCGGCCGCGACGGCCTCGACCCATTGTCGCGCGAGCGCGTGCGCATGGAGATGATGACACTGCTGGTCGCCGCGCGGGCGACGCCGACGCTCGCGGTGATGAGCGAGGCGGGTCTGCTCACGCGCGTGCTCGGCGGCGTGCCCTATCTGGCGGCGTTCGAGATGATGGCGAAGGTCGAGCAGGCGGCCGGCATCGCTCCCGACGCGGCGCGGCGGCTCGGCGCGCTCGGCGTCGCTGTCCCGGAAGATGCCGAGCGGCTGTGGCAGCGGCTGCGCCTGGCCAATGCCGAACACGAACGGCTGGCGGCGATGGGTGCGGAATGGCGCGGCCTGTCGCCGGCACATGGCGAGCAGGCGTCGCGAGTGGCGCTCTATCGGCTCAAGCCGGAGCACTACGCGGATTGTGCGCTGCTCGCATGGGCGCGTGCGCAGGCGAGCGCGCATGATGACGGATGGCGGGCGTTCGTCACGCTGCCGCAGTGCTGGAGCGCGCCGGCATTTCCGCTCAAGGCCGCGGACTTCATCGCCGCGGGCATCGACAAAGGTCCGGCGCTCGGCGCCGCCATGCGCGCGGCGGAAGCGGCGTGGGTGGAGGCGGGGTTCCCGGACGACGGCGCCGCGCTCAAGGCGCTGGTGTCACGCCATCGTCCGTGAACGGGGGAGAGCCTTCAGGGCTCTCCGCGTCAGCTCAGGGCCAGCCGAATTTATAATTCAGACGCGCGGTTACCGTATGGACCTGCGCCTTGACGTCGCAGAACGAGCACGGATTGACCACGCCGCCGGAGTTGGCGAGGTTCATGATGTCGCCGCGCTTGAGGCTGTAATAGTCGTATTCAAGGCCGAGGCTGAGATTTTGCCAAACGAAGGCTTCGACGCCGGCGCCGACGGTGTAGCCATTGTAGTTCGTCGACGTCTGGAGTGTGAACCCGCCGGCGTTCAGATTGTCGGCGTTCAAATCGACTCGCGCGCCGGCCCAGCCGCCCTTGGCGTAGACGAGCCAGCGATCCCAGGCATAGCCGACAGAGCCTGTTGCGGAGTAGAGCGATTTGACATTCGTCCCGCGCACCCGGTTGGGCGCGGCGGCGAGCGGGCTCGGATTGTCACCCTTGATCCGCGCGGCGTCCCACATGCCCTCGACGCCGAACACCCAGCTGGTCCACTGATAGCGGTAGCCCAATTGGCCGCCGCCGAGCCAGCCGCTGAGATTGTGGTCGGCGATATCGCCATTGGCGCAGCTTCCGCCGCCGGCAAAAGCGTCTGTGCAGAAATGGCCCGTGCCCCATCCGCCGCCGGCATTCAGGCCGGCGTAGATGCCGGTCCAGTTGTAAATGGCGACGGGAGCGGCTTTCACCATCGGGGCCTTGGCCGGCATGTCGGCCGCTTGCGCGGCGACGCTCAGTGCACCCACCGATAACAGCGCAACAACGAGGCGACGCATCGTGTCCTCCATAAGCAACGCTTGCTCGACAACGCGTATCCGTCCGCTTTCCGTCGAACGGTAGGAGGAGGGGTCCCGAGGCTCAATGCGCTGAGGTGAGTATGGGCGGCGCAAACACTCAATTTGTAGCCTCTGTTGCGCGGTGGACACGGAATTTTCTGATCTTTGTCAAAAGCAAAATATCCAGCAGGATTTGGAAATTACAAAATGTGATCTTGGCATACCCCGCATTTATGAGATCGCAATCTGGTCATGGACCGATTGGGGCGACCGAGGCCTTGAAACTGCGGGCCGGGTGTCCGATCTTGTTATTGACGATCGTCAAGTGTGGCCGAGGACGAGTAACGCCATGTCGCGTCGTGACACGCCGCAGGATCTGGCCCGCCGCATGGCCGACGCCGGGGCGCGCCGCAAGGCGTCCGACGGTTTCCGCCGCGAGACATTTTCCTTGCCGCGCGAGGCTGCACGCGCCAAGGCGCGCGCGTTCTTCGCCCGCTATCCGAAGGCTGCCTACATGACCGAGATCGAAAGCTGGCGAGTCCTGCCCGGCGACGAGATCGAGTTCACCATGCGGCGGCTGCCGACCGCCGATTGAGGTTGATAAACGTCAACCCCTCCCTTGCGCGGGCTCGCGCGCTGCGTTGAGAGTGCCGACGCCGGGGGCGGATGGTCCGGCCGGTTCGGCGGGTTTCGACGGTGGACATCCTTTCCGGTTTTCACGACATCTCGCTGGCGCAGCTCCTGCTCGTCGCCTTCGTCGCCTTTCTCGCCTCGCTCATCGGCGGCGTTGCGGGCTACGGCACCGGTGCGCTGATGCCGCTGGTGCTGGTGCCGATCGTCGGAGCCGCACCCGTCGTGCCGATCATCGCCATCTCCGCGCTGCTGACGAACACCAGCCGCATGTCCGCCTTCCTCCGCTATGTCGACTGGCGGCGCGCGGCGATCATCACGTTGTGCGCGTCGCCGCCGTGCGTGCTCAGCGCCTGGGGCTACGCGCATCTGTCCGGCCGCGGCGCAGCGCTCGTCATCGGCGGCATGCTGATCGCCAGCGTGCCGTTGCGCCGCGCACTGCGACGGCGGCAGGTGACGTTCGGCGACCGCGGCTTGGCGATCGGCGCGGTCGGCTACGGCGTCGTTGTCGGCGGCACCGCCGGTTCGGGCGTCATCCTTTTGTCGCTGCTCATGGCGGCGGGAGTCGGCAGCGCCGGCGTGATTGCGACCGACTCGGCGATCTCGATCGTCATCGGCATCGTCAAGGTCGCGGTGTTCGGCGTCGCCGGGGTGATCGACGTGCAGGTCGTCGCCTTCGCGCTGCTGATCGGCATCATCGCGCTGCCGGGCGCGTTCCTCGCCCGCGCCTTCGTCGAACGCATGCCGATCCACGTGCACACGGCGATCCTCGACGTGATGGTGATCGTCGGTGGCTGCTTCCTGATCTACCGCGCCGCGACCGGCTGAGCGGCTACGGCCACTTCACCTCGGGCGGCATGGACGACAGGATCGAGTCGACATTGCCGCCGGTCTTCAGGCCGAAGATCGTGCCGCGGTCGTAGAGCAGATTGAACTCGACATAGCGGCCGCGGCGCACCAGTTGCTCTTCGCGCTCGGCCACGGTCCATGGCGTCTCGACATTGCGGCGGACGAGCTCGGGATAGACCTTCAGGAAGGCGCGGCCGACGTCCTGCGTGAAAGCGAAGGACGCCTCCCAGTCGCTCTCGAGATAGTCGTAGAAGATGCCGCCGATGCCGCGCATCTCGTTGCGGTGCTTGAGAAAGAAGTATTCGTCGCACCACGTTTTGAATTTGTCGTAGGGCGCGACCGCCGCGTGCGCGTCGCAGGCGCGCTTCATCGCCCCATGAAAGGTGGCGGTGTCGGGATCGTCCTGCGTGCGGCGGCGATCGAGCACCGGCGTCAGGTCGGCGCCGCCGCCGAACCACGCCTTCGAGGTGACGACGAAGCGCGTGTTCATGTGCACGGCGGGGACGTGCGGATTGTGCAGGTGCGCGATCAGCGAGATGCCGGACGCCCAGAAGCGCGGATCGTCCGCCGCGCCGGGGATCTGGCCGCGGAATTCCGGCGCGAACTCGCCATGTACGGTCGAGCAGTGGACGCCGACCTTCTCGAAGACGCGGCCGCGCATCATGCTCATCACGCCGCCGCCCCCCGATTGACCCGTGTGGTCGGTGCGGCTCCAAGGCGTGCGCAGGAAGCGGCCGGGGGCACCGTCGCCGAAGGGCGCGGAGGCGGGCAGGGCGTCTTCCAGCGCCTCGAAGGCCAAGCAAATGTCATCGCGCAAGGCCTCGAACCAGGCGCGGGCGCGGGCCTTGCGGGCGTCGAGGAGAGCGGGCTCGGGCAGGGAGGTCATGGTTGTTTCCCGGTCACTGCGCCAGTCTGCCGCAGCGCTTCGCCCGCGACCATGGCCGCGGCCATCGCCACGTTGAGCGAGCGCAGGCCGTCGCGCATCGGAATGCGCAGGCGCGCGTCGGCCGCGCGATGCACGGAGTCCGGCACGCCGGCGCTTTCGCGGCCGAACATCACGACATCGTCCGGCGAGAACGCATGGTCGAGGTAGGAGCGCTCGGCCGCCGTGGTCATCAGAACCAGGCGAAGGCCCTCGTTCCGTCGCCAGTCGTCGAAGGCGCTGAACGCGGCATGGCGGACGATCGTCACTTGATCGAGATAGTCCATGCCGGCGCGGCGAAACGCGCGGTCGGTGACGGGAAAACCGGCCGGCTCGACGATGTGCGCCTCGATCCCGAGGCACGCACACAGGCGCAGGATAGTACCGGCGTTCTGGGGGATGTCCGGCTCGTAGAGGGCGATCCGCACGGCTGTGGTCCGGCCTTGAAAAAGGACCCTCGCGGGCCCCTCGAAGGGCATGTCCGCCAATGACTTGTGCAACCCGGCGGGTCTCGCCCGATAGCGGGCTTGCACTCGCTCCGCAAGGGTGCCAATAGACACCCGCCGACGCGCCGTCCCTGCCTTTCCGGAAGGGCTGCCGCATCCGGTCCGCCCCCGCCGCCGAGGGAATACTCCCGAGGTTTCTCGCCGCGGGCGGATGAAATTCCAGCCGGAGGAGAGGGACAAGACGTGACGACCGTGTCTTCGGCGGAGCACACACGACGCGACTTCCTGTACATCGCGACCGGCGCGGTCGCGACCGTTGGCGCGGCTGCAGTGCTGGTGCCGCTCATCAATCAGATGAATCCGGACGCTTCGACGATCGCCGCCGGCGCGCCCGTCGACATCGACCTCGCGCCGATCGCCGAGGGTCAGATCGTCAAGGTCTTCTGGCGCTCGAAGCCGATCTTCATCTTCCACCGCACGCCGAAGGACATCGACCTCGCCAAGAAGGTGGCCGTCGACTCGCTGCCCGATCCCGAGCCCGATTCGGAGCGCGTGAAGTCCGGCCACGAGCAGTGGCTCGTCGTTATCGGCATCTGCACGCATCTCGGCTGCATCCCGCTGCCGCACGAAGGCAATTACGACGGCTGGTTCTGCCCGTGCCACGGCTCGCAGTACGACAGCGCCGGCCGCATCCGTCAGGGGCCCGCGCCGAAGAATTTGGCCCTGCCGCCCTACGCCTTCCTCTCCGACAGCAAGATCCGGATCGGCTGATCCGCGGATTGTTCTAAAAAGGTTCGATCATGAGCGGACATTCGACCTATCAGCCACAGAACGGGTTCATGCGGTGGCTCGAGGCGCGGCTGCCGATCGGCG